>NZ_BAAAQX010000013.1:57766-256280 GCF_039531895.1 Nonomuraea monospora | reverse complement strand
GGCGCTGCAGAACGCCGCCTCCATCGCGGCGCTGTTCCTCACCACCGAGGCCGTCATCGCGGAGAAGCCCGAGAAGACCCCTGCCGCCCCGGCCATGCCGGGCGGCGGCGACATGGACTTCTAGGTCTAATCCCGTCGCACGGACGAAGAGCGGCCCGGGTTTTTCCGGGCCGCTCTTGTTTTGTTTATCTGCTATTACGTTTCACAATTGATCGATTACTTGGAGTGAGGGAAGGTGGGTGGCGCTCGACCTCAACCGAAGGAGCAGAACGTGCTTTTCCGCAGCACACGTAATATCGGCGTCGCGGCCCTCACTCTCGCCGCCGCGCTCGCCGTGGCCGCTCCGGCCCAGGCCGACGATCACTGGTCCGCCCTGTTCGCCCCGGCGGACGTCCTGTTCGTCCCGGTGGACGCAGGAGAGCAGGCGGAGGCCGAGGCGGACGCCGACGAGCTGGCGGCCAGGGCGCGCGCCGACGCGATGGAGGACCGGGCGCACGCCGAGGAGATGGAGGCCAAGTCGGACGCCGCCGGCCAGCCGGGCACACGGGTGCGCCTCGACAGGGAGTCGGCGCCCGCCATCGTGCTCCCGCGTGAGCTGCACATGCCCATCTGCGCGCCCGAGTCAGGTCTCGGCATCCCGATCGTGGACGAGGTGCTGCCGCAGCTCGTGGGCTGCCCGGCGGCGGCGCTGGGCCGCTGACCCGCCAGGGTGCCTGACGCACGGGTGTCTGACGCGCGAGGTGTCTGACGCGCGGGGTGTCTGACGCGCGGGTGTCTGACGCCTGGGTGTCTGACGCGCGGGTGCCTGACGCGCGCGGGTCAGGCACCCGGCGACGGGCGGCTCAGATGCCGAACTGGGCGACGATGTGACCGCGCGCCAGCGTGTTCGCGGTGATGTTGAAGCCCGCCACGGCGGGGCTGACGTCGCTGTCGATGCCGAGCTTGTCGACGCCCAGCGCGTGCACCGTGAACACGTAACGGTGCGGGTCGCCGGGGGGCGGGGCCGCGCCGCCGTACGCCTTGCTGCCGTAGTCGTTGCGGGCGTGCACGGCTCCGTCGGGCAGGCCCTTGAAGTCGGGGGCCGTGCCCGCGCCCGTGGGCAGCTCGGTGACCGAGGCGGGCAGGTCGAACAGGACCCAGTGCCAGAACCCGCTGCCCGTGGGGGCGTCGGGGTCGTAGCAGGTGACGGCGTAGCCGCGGGTGCCCTCGGGAGCGCCGGACCAGCGCAGGCCGGGCGACTGGTTCTGGCCCGTCATGCCCCAGTCGTTGAAGACGTGCAGGTCGGCGAGCGTCTGGCCGTGCTGGATGTCGTCGCTCTCGACCGTGAGCTCGGGCACCGGCGGCAGGTACTCGTGGGGAAGGGGTGCGGGCACGGCATCCTCCTAGCGTGAGTGGCTGCTTGCTCAGCCATCCTAGAAGCGGCCGCGCCCGCCGCTCGTCATGCCGCGTACCGCGCCGGGGGTGCCTTGCTCGTCATGCGACGAGCTGCGCCGGGAGCGCCTTGTCGTGCAGCACCGTCAGCGACGTGACGGCCCGAGTCAGCACCACGTACAGGCGGGCCAGGCCTCTCGGCTCGGCCGCGACGATGTCCGCCGGCTCGACGACGATGACGTGGTCGTACTCCAGACCCTTGGCCAGCGTGGCCGGCACGATGAGGAGGCGGTGCTCCTGCGTGGAGTCGGGATCGAGCACGGCGTGCGGCAGGCCCGCCAGCGCCGTCGAGACCTCCTCGATCAGCGCGTCGGGCACGATGACGCCGATGGAGCCCTCCTTGGCCAGCGCCTCCCCGGCGGCCTGCGCCACCGCGAGGCCCTGCCGGACCGTGAGCGACCCGGCGCCGGGCCGCAGCGAGCGCGGGGCGGCCAGGTCGGGGGCGATGGACGGCAGCAGGCGGGCCGCGAAGTCGAGGACCTCGCGGGGCACGCGGAAGCCGAGCGTCAGCTCCGTCACCTCGCCCTCGCGCTGGCCGAGGTGTTCGAGCACCGACTCCCACGAGCTGGTGGACCACGGCGTGGTGCCCTGGGCGAGGTCGCCGAGCACGGTGGCGGAGCCGTTGCGGCAGCGCCGTCCGAGCGCCCTGAGCTGCATCTCGGACAGGTCCTGGGCCTCGTCCACGACGAGGTGGCCGAGCGAGGGCGTGCGCTCCATGAGGTCGCGCAGCTCGTCGAGGAGCGCGGCGTCGGCCGCCGTCCACTTCGCGGACTTCCAGCTCCGGTACGGCTTGCGCCAGCCGAGCAGCTCCCGCTCCTCGGGCGTCAGGCCGGACTTGGCGGCCGTGGCGAGGAACTCGGGGTCGGACAGCAGCCGGTACAGCACCTGCTCGGGCGTCAGCTTCGGCCACACCGCGTCCACGAGCTGCTTGACCGGCTTCGACCTGGCCACCGCGTCCTGCACCCGGTCGTCGGGCGACTCGCCGCGCTGTTCCATCCTGACCAGCACCATGTGGGCCAGGCGCTGCGCCAGCGCGGCCCGGCCCGGGTTGTAGCGGGTGGTGCCGCGCAAGGAGGCCACGATCTCGCGGACCTCGTAGTCGGCCACCCTGTACCGGTAGGCGCCCTTGGTGAACACCACGCCGTCCGTCGGCTTCACGATGTGCAGCCAGAGGGCGCGTTCGAGCACCGCGGCCATCCTGGCGTCGCCCTTGACCGCCGCGACGAGCGGGTCCTCGGGCGCCGAGTGCTCGCCGAGCAGGCCGGCCACCGTGGTCTGGTCGACCTTGACCTCGCCCAGTGCGGGGAGCACGGAGGAGATGTAGGACAGGAAGGCGCGGTTCGGGCCGACGATCATGACGCCGGACCTGGCGAGCCGCTCGCGGTGGGTGAACAGCAGGTAGGCCGCCCTGTGCAGGCCGACGGCGGTCTTCCCGGTGCCCGGCGCGCCCTGGACGCACACGGTCTGGGCCAGCGTGGCGCGGACGATCTCGTCCTGGTCGGGCTGGATGGTGGCGACGATGTCGCGCATGGGGCCGGTGCGCGGGCGCTCGATCTCCTCGGTCAGGATCTTCGAGGGGCCGATCTCGGCGCCCTCGCCGAGCGGCTCGTCCTCGAACGCCGTGAGCTCGCCGCCGTGGTAGCCGAAGCGGCGCCGGCGCACGACCCCCATCGGGTCGGACGGGCTGGCCTGGTAGAACGCGCGGGACACCGGCGCCCGCCAGTCGATGACCAGCGGCTTGCTGCCGCCGTCGTGCACGTGGCGGCGGCCGACGTAGATGGTGCCGGGCAGGTCGTCGCCGCCGGCGCGGTCGAGCCTGCCGAAGAACAGCGGCGTGTCCGGGTGGTCGGCGAGCGCGGCCACCCGCTGGTCGAGCAGCGACTGGAGGATCTGCTGCGAGACCCAGTCGCCCGCCGCGTCCGCGGACAGCGACTGCGCGTGGGCGCGCATGGCCGTGAGCGCGGCCCTGGATTCCGCGAGGTGCGCCTGCTCGGCGGCGAGGACATCGGTGGGTATGTCGGGTGCCAGCTTGTGTGTGGGCATGCGAAAACGCCTCCCTGGTGCTTTACGGAGGTGGTCAAAGGCAGCGAATCGGCCAGTCTAGTGGCGACTTCCGCGTGACTCCAAAGCTTTTACCGGCGAGGGGAAGGGTAGGGATAACAGGTGGCGCGGATTCAGCTCCGGTTCTCGCCGATCATCCCCACGATCGCGAGCTTCCTGCTCGCGGCGCTGTGGGGGCTGTCGGTGTTCGCGGGGTGGGGGCTGGAGGCGTTCTGCGCGGGCGGCGAGGCCGCGTCCGCGTGCTCGCAGCGGCTGGGCACGGTCTCCACCGTGTCGGGGCTGTTCGCCGCGCTGGCCGCCTGCTGCACGGCCGCCGCCTGGTTGCTGCCCTGGTCACGGCATGATCCGCGGGCGTTCTCGCGCCTGATGGGGGCCGGGGTGCTGGCGTGGATCGCGGCGGAGGGCGTGCTCTTCCTCGGCGGCATGCTGGTGCGCTGAGGCGGCAGTGCTCGTGAGCTGAGATGGCTGTGCTCATGCGCTGAGACGGCAGTGCTGGTGCGCTGAGGCGACATCCTGGTGCGCTGATCCGCGCAACCTGCAACGAACCTGGGAATACCGAAAAATTCGGGCATATCAGGTGGGTTTGCCGGATCATGAGGGTATGTCGCAGGCGGCGTGATAGTACGCAGGTGAGGGGGGTGGTTCGAATGTCGGCCCGCGGAGTCTCGTGGACGTGACGCCACGTTGAGTGCCTGGCCGCTCAGGACGAGCGGCCGGGCATCCCAACCCTCAGACCCCGCCCAGCACGTCGTCGGCGTCGATGATCTGGTACGCGTACCCCTGCTCGGCCAGGAACCGCTGCCGGTGCGCCGCGAACTCCTGATCGACCGTGTCACGGCTGACCACCGTGTAGAACCGCGCGCCCCCGCCGTCGGACTTGGGCCGCAGCACCCGTCCCAGCCGCTGGGCCTCCTCCTGGCGTGAGCCGAACGTGCCCGACACCTGGATCGCGACCGTCGCCTCCGGCAGGTCGATGGAGAAGTTCGCCACCTTCGACACCACCAGCACCTGGATCTCCTTGTCGCGGAAGGCCTGGTAGAGCCGCTCGCGCTCCTTCACCCGGGTCTCGCCCTTGATGACCGGGGCGTTCAGGTGCTCGCCCAGCTCGTCGAGCTGGTCGATGTACTGGCCGATGACCAGCACCTGCTCACCCAGGTGGCGGCGGACCAGGGCCTCGGTGACGTGCGTCTTGGACGGCGTGGTGGCGCAGAAGCGGTAACGCTCCTCCGACTCGGCCATCGCGTACGCCAGCCGCTCCTCGTCCGTCAGCGTCACGCGCACCTCGACGCAGTCGGCGGGCGCGATCCAGCCCTGGTTCTCCATCTCCTTCCAGGGCGCGTCGTACCGCTTGGGGCCGATCAGCGAGAACACGTCGCCCTCGCGCCCGTCCTCGCGCACCAGCGTCGCGGTGAGCCCGACCCGCCTGCGGGCCTGGAGGTCGGCCGTCATCCGGAAGATCGGCGCGGGCAGCAGGTGCACCTCGTCGTAGACGATCAGGCCCCAGTCGCGGGCGTCGAACAGCTCCAGATGGCTGTAGACGCCTTTGCGGCGGGTGGTCATCACCTGGTAGGTGGCGATGGTGACCGGGCGGATCTCCTTCTTGTTGCCGGAGTACTCGCCGATCTCGTCCTCGGTCAGCGACGTGCGCTTGAGCAGCTCGGTCTTCCACTGGTGGGCCGAGACCGTGTTCGTGACCATGATGAGCGTGGTGGCCTTGGCGTGCGCCATGGCCGCCGCGCCGACGATGGTCTTGCCCGCCCCGCATGGCAGCACGACCACGCCGGAGCCGCCGTTCCAGAACGCCTCCGCCGCCTCCCGCTGGTACGGGCGCAGCTCCCAGCCGTCCTGGCGCAGCGTGATCGGGTGGGCCTCGCCGTCCACGTACCCGGCCAGGTCTTCGGCCGGCCAGCCCAGCTTGAGCAGGGCCTGCTTGACGTTGCCGCGGTCGCTGGGGTGCACGGCGACCGTGTCGGCGCCGACCCGCTCGCCCAGCATCGGCTGGATCTTCTTCGAGCGCAGCACCTCTTCGAGCACGGCCCGGTCGGTGGAGGTCAGGATGAGCCCGTGAACGGGGTCCTTCTCCAGCCGCAGCCGCCCGTAGCGGGCCATCGTCTCGGCCACGTCCACCAGCAGCGCGTGCGGCACCGGGTAGCGGCTGAAGCTGATGAGCGCGTCGATGACCTGCTCGGCGTCGTGGCCGGCGGCGCGCGCGTTCCACAGCGCCAGCGGGGTCACCCGGTAGGTGTGCACGTGTTCTGGAGCGCGCTCGAGCTCGGCGAACGGCGCGATCGCCTTACGACAGGCGTCGGCCCGCTCGTGGTCGACCTCGAGCAGCAGCGTCTTGTCCGACTGGACGATCAGCGGTCCATCGCTCACTGGCAGTCTCCGTGGGGTTCAGACGGGGGCCTGGCGCAACAGGACCATCGTCTCTCGATCCCGGCGCCCCCGCTCCGAGTCTCCAACAACGGGCGGGCCAGGATTAGTCCTCAGGATCGCCTGGTCACTCGTCGAAGGCGCCGTTGACGCCCAGGACGACGAACGTGCCGATGGTGAGCACGAAGCCCACTCCGAACAGGATCCAGCTCCACATGACCATGGTGCGGGCCGCCTGGGGCTCGCTGCTGGACTTGCTGATGGCCAGGCCCGCCAGGATCGCGCCGGGCAGCCCGAGGATGTTGCAGCAGGAGACCAGCGCGAAGAGGTTGAGCACCAGAGAGACGATCGCGTTGGCGCTGGGCCCGTTGCTGCGCGGGGGAGGCGGGTAGCCGTAGCCGTACGGCGGGGGCGGCTGCTCGCCGTAAGGCGCGCCATATGGCTGGTACGGATATCCCGACGGGTCACCCTGACTCATGCTCACCTCCAGACAGGTCAACACTTATCACGGAATTGACATGCGTCTGACCGAGAGCGCGAGATCTCCGGGGTGACCTAGCCGAGCCTGCCGCGCAGCGCCTTGCGGTCGAGCTTGAGCACGCTCGTCAGCGGGATGGAGTCGACGAACCGGATCTCGCGCGGGTACTTCACCCGCCCGACCCGCTCGCGGGCCCACTCGATCAGCTCCTCGGCGGTCACCGTAGCATCCGGCCTGAGTTGCACGAACGCCACGACCTCCTCCCCGAGGCGAGGGTCGGGCCGGCCCACGACGCCCGACAGCACCACGTCGGGGTGCCGGTCGAGCGCGTCCTCGACGTCGCGCGGGAAGACGTTGAAGCCGCCGCGGATGATCAGGTCCTTCTTCCTGTCCACGATGTAGAGGTAGCCGTCGTCGTCCACGCAGCCGATGTCGCCGGTCCGCAGCTCCTTGCCGGTCAGCGCGGTGCCCTCGGGGTCGGGCTGGTGCTCGCCCCAGTAGCCGAGCATCAGCGAGTCGCCGGAGACGCAGACCTCGCCGACGTCGCCGATCTCCATCGCCTCGCCGTCGCTGTCGCGGATGGTGATCGTGTAGCCGGCCAGCGGCAGGCCGACGCTGCCGATCCGCCGCCTGCCCGGCGGGTTGAACGTGGTGACCGCGCTGGTCTCGGTCAGCCCGTAGCCCTCCAGGATCTGCACGCCGGGCATCCGGCGCTCGAACTCCTCCAGCGTCTGCCTGCCGAGCGGCGCCGCGCCGCAGGTCAGGTAGGCCAGGTCGGGCAGCGGGTGCTCCTCCAGCGGCTCGGCGAGCAGGAGGTGGATCATGGACGGCACGACGGTGCCGTACTGCACGCGCTGCTCGGCGGCCAGGTCCAGGAACGCCCGCGGCTCGAACCAGCGCATCAGCACCGCCTGCTGCGGCTCGGTGGCGTGCAGCGAGGCGACCGTGATGATCAGCCCGTACGAGTGCGACAGCGGCACGGGCACCAGCGCGCGGTTCCTGCCCTCCTGGTGGGACAGGTCGAAGGCGTCCTTGGCCACCTGCCACAGGCCGTGGTGGCTCAGCATGACGCCCTTGGCCTTGCCGGTGGTGCCGCCGGTGTAGAGGAGCGCCGCCAGGTCGCCGGGGTCGCGGGCGACGGGGCCGCGTTCCGCCGCCCGTTCCAGCTCCGCGGTGTCCTCGTAGACGGGGATGCCGGCGTTCGCGGCGCGGACGGTCTGCGCCAGCTCTGGCGAGGTGACGATCGCGGCGGCGCCGCTGTCGATCAGCAGGTGGCGCAGCTCCTCCGCGCCCACCAGGAACACCACCGGCGTCACCACCGCGCCCGCCGCCCACAGCGCCTGGTAGACGATCGGCACCTCGGGGGAGTTGGCCATCATGACGGCCACCCGGTCGCCCGGCCTGATGCCCGCCTCGGCGAAGCCGCCGCTCATCCGGCGCGCCCGCTCGGCGAGCGCGTGACTGCGGTGCCAGACGCCTTCGTAGTACACCGAGTCGTGGTCGTCGAAGCGGCCCCACGACTCCTCCGCCAGCCTGCCCAGCGTTTGCTCGGTCACATGCACAACCTGATGCGTGTGAGGAGCTTCAGTCAAGCCTCGGCCTCTTGACTAGTCATTGTGGACGATGGTCTTGTAGCCCGTAAATAGGTATATCGCTTCTTCTGTCGCCATACGTGTTTTCATGTCGGTCGGGATCGTGTAAAGGTGGTGTGCCGAGAGTCGCAGGACGTTCCTGGCCACCTGTCTTCGCAGATCAGCAGCCAGGTGATGACGCTCGGTGACCTCCCGTAAAAACGAAGAAACTCGTTGTCTCGCGCTAATTCCTGTAGAAAAGTTTCCAGTTAGCTTCCGAGGTGGCTTCGTGACCGAAACGCCTGAGCCAGGCGAGATCGACCTCGACAACATGACGCTCACGGGGAGCCTCATGGCCGTCACCGAGCACCTCCGCGCCGTGGCCGGCCCGGCCACCAGAGACCTCACCCGGCGGGAGGCCGACACGCTGCTCCGCTCGTACCTGGAGCCCGGCTGCTTCCCCGAGGCGGTGCGCCGCCTGGCCACCCGCCACCTGCTGATCCTCGTCGGCGAGCAGGAGACCGGGCGCCGACTGGGGGCGCTCGCGCTGCTGTCGCGCATGTCGCTGGCCGAGAGCACCATCACCGTGCTGTCCCCGGCCGCCGGGGCGCACGACCTGCTGGCCGGCACCGAGTACGAGCCCGGCAGGGCGTACCTGCTGCACGACTGGATCGCGGCCAGCACCGACCGCACCGAGCTGATCAACCTGGCGCGCAAGCTGGCCGAGCTGGGCTCGTACCTGGTGATCACCAGGAGCGGCGGCCCGTCGCAGGCCGTCGAGGTGGAGCACGCCTGGGCCGTGCCGGAGCCGGGCGAGCTGTTCGACCTGTGCCTGAGCACCTACGACCTGCGCGCCGGGCTGTCACCCGAGAAGCTGAGCCGGGCCAGGGAGCTGGCGCTGACGCTGCCGACGCCCGCCGAGGTCGTCCGCCTCGCCGCGCGGCTGGCCCCGGGCGGCGAGCCCTCCGGGGAAGAGGTGGCGGCCTGGCTCGACACCAAGCCGCCCATGCGCGAAGTGCTGGCCGTCGCGGCGCTCGCCTTCACCCACCGGCTCGCCGAGGCCGCCTTCGACGAGCAGCTCGCCCGGCTCGAACGGCTCTGCCACGAGATCGGCCGGCGGCCCGTCACCGGCCCGCTCATCGGCGCCGAGGACGGGCTCGTCGCCTTCCGCGCCGGGCACCAGCGCGGCCGGGTGCTGGCCGAGCTGGCCGTGCGGTACGGGTTCTCGCTGTGGCAGCCCTTGCGGGAATGGGTCAGGTCGCTGCCGTCGCAGGGGCCAGCCCTCCAGGTACGGGCGGCGGAAGGGGTGGCGTTGCTGGCCCGGCATGCCATGCGGGAGGCGCGGCAGGAGTTCCTGGAGGTCTGGGCCCAGGGGAGCGCGGCCGAGCGGGTGGCGGCGGCCAACGTGCTGTCGTACATGTGCGCCGACGACACCCTCGCCCCCGAGGCGCTCGGGATCGCGGTGGGGTGGGCCGCCGACCCGGCGGACCTCAGGGCGACGGCGGCGGCGGTCGCGCTGGGCGGCGGGCTGGCCGTGCGCTACCCCGGCGACTGCGCGCGGCTGCTGCGGCGCCTGGAGACCCTGGGCGGCCCCGCGGCGGCGGTGGCCGCTCAGTCGCTCAAAGCCCTGCCTCAGGGATGACGCAGGAGGTCAGAGCCCTGCGACGCCGCTGACGCGGACGTCAGAGGCCTGCGACGCCGGTGATGCGGTGCAGGGCGAAGCGGTGCACGGCCGCCCTCGTCTCGTCGTACGCCGTGAGGTAGCCGCCCTCCATCCGCGCCGGCTCCAGGATGCGCGAGGTCGCGTTGCCCTGCGAGTCGAGGTAGCCGATCCACACCCGCACCCCCTGCTTGATCGCCTCCTGCAACGCCGAGATGGTGGCCGTGGCGGGCCCGCGCGGCACCTGACCGCCCGGCGCATCCACCGGCTCCCGGCGGGCCAGGTGCGCCGCGTCGCCGGCCCGCAGCGCGCGCACGGCCGCCGCCGCCACCTCGGGGTCGAGGCCGTTGGGCGAGGCCACGGCGCGGGCGGGCGCCACCCCCTCGGTGCGCCGGCTCTCGAGCTGGGAGATGATCACGTCGCCGTCGAGCGACTCGGCGACGGGGGCGTACCCCATCGCCCGCAGCGAGTCGACCAGCGCCGCCCTGGACGAGCGGGAGGCGATGACGGTCGGCGCGAGCCGGCGCAGCCGCAGCGCGGCCGAGCGGCGGTCGGCGGTGATCTGGTCGAGCAGGGCGGGGTCGTCGCAGCGGATGTACGCGCTCGCGGTGCCGACCCGGATCCGCCCGTGCCGCCTGGCCACGTCCGTCACCAGGTACGACAGCGCCTGCGGCACCGGCGTGGCGGAGTGGCGGGCCAGCATCGACACCAGCTCCTCGCCGCCGTGGCCCGCGTCGAGCGCGCGCCTGATCGAGCTCTCGCTGAACCGGTAGACCGTCGCCCCGCCCTTCGACTCGACGTCGGCGGTGAGCGTCATCCAGCGGTTCAGCTCGCTCGTCAGCGGCCCCGGCGCGACGGCGGTGAGGTCGGCCTGCAGCAGCACGTGATCGACGGGCTCGGGCAGCAGCGGCGCCAGCGCCTCGGCCGCCGCACCGCCCTCCACCAGCGCCCGCCCGTGCCCGGACAGCGCGCCCAGCCCTGTCACGCCGACCTGCTCGGCCTCCCGCAGCGTGAAGTCGACGAGCTGCTCGCGCAGCGGGCCGCGGCGGCGCGGCTGCTCCCACGTCAGCCGTTCGAGCACGGAGTCGCGGTCGGGCGCCAGGCCGGGCGCCGCGGCGAGCACGCCCAGCGTGGCCGCCCTGACCCCCGGCGCGGACGAGCGGCGCAGGTCGGTGTGCAGGGCGTTGAGCGGCCTGTCACGGTCGTCGCGCTCGCCGACCAGGCCCGGCACCCGGTCCATGTGCAGCCAGGTGGCCGCGAGCGTGGTCCAGCGGTCGGCCGTGGACCTGACCCGCCACAGGTCGTATCCGGACGTCGGCAGCCACTCGCCGTCCACGCCGCCGCCGGACGCGATCAGCCCGGCCGCGTGCGCGACCTCGACCACCAGCGCCGTCACCCACTCAGGCAGGTCCAGCTCGCCCGCCGCGCGCTTCAGGTCGCGGACGCCCAGACCGCCGGTGCGCAGCACGCCGGGCGGCTCGGCGCTCCACCGCTCGCACAGCTCCTCCACGGCCCTGACGAACGAGAACGCCTGCCCCGCCGCCGTACGGTCGGCCAGGCTCGGATCGCGCGTGGCGCCGTGCAGCGCCGGCGGGACGGCCAGCAGGTCGCGGTGCACCCGGCCGCCACGCAGGAAGAGGCCCACCTCGCGGGGCAGCGTCACGCTCTCCTCGCCCGTGGCGGCCAGCAGGCCGCGGGCGAGCAGCTCCTCGATGGGCGAGCGGGCGGAGGCCACCCGGACCTCGCGCCTGGCGTTGGGCACGCGGCCGGTCGGCGGGCCCCAGACGAGCTGGTCGAGCGCGCCTCTGGCCTCGGGCGACACAGCCCCGATGAGCGCGCCAGGCTCGGACAGCGCGGCGGCCAGTCGTTCCTTGCCCGAGCCCGCCGTGCCGGGGGCGACGTCGTCGGCCATCTCGTCGAGCTGCTCGGGCGCGTGGTGCCGGAACGCGTCGGCCGCCCTCGGGCCCAGGCCCGCCGGGTCGTCGAGCACCTTGCGCACACCGGGGCCCAGCTCCAGCGCGTCGTCAGGCCCGTAGACCAGGGCCAGGTCGCGCAGCCTGCCGAGCGCCGTGGACAGCGCGGGCTCCGGATCACCCGGCCCGCTCTTCGCCCCTGCCAGCTCGCCGGACGCCAGCGCCCTGCCGACGAGGTCGTGCAGCGCGTCCTTCGAGGTCGGCTCGTCCCGCACCGCCAGCGTCTCCACGACGGCCAGCGTGAACCGGTCGAGCCGGTCCAGCACCCTGCCGATCGCCGAAGGACTGGCGGCCCGCGAGGCGAGGCCCTCCAGATGCGCGGGCACCGGAGTGATCAACTCGGGACGCGCGGACACGAGCGCCCGTAGCTGTTCGTCGGTGCGCCCCCTGATCCACTCCGTGAACTCCATCGTTGCCATGGTATGTCCCCCCTGATTGGGGCAGCATTGCTAGGCGTGATAGAGCGCGCGGACCAGCTCGTGCTGAACTACGTCTCGGCGGCTGCCGACGCCGCTCACGGCGTGCTCAGGGCCGACCAGCGGCTCGACTTCGCCAAGCGGCTGCGGGCCAGGATCGAGGCCGAGCGGGGCGGCAGCCAGAACGCTCGTCAGGTGGCCAAGGTGCTGGCGCGGTTCGGGGATCCGGTGGCGTTGGTCGAGCGGGAGGTCAGGAGGCTGGAGGCCGCGGGGGTTCCTACTGCACGCGCCACAGTCCCGGCTTCTTCTGGAGTGGAGCCTTCGGGCGTGGCGGCCGTCCCAGGCGCGGTGGCGACGCGCGGACCGGTGGAGGGGGTTGGGAACACGCGGAGGTTTCCTGCCATCGTGGACGACGGCGCCGCGCCTCCCGGCGTCCGCACGTACCGCAGGCTCGCGCAGGACCGGATCGACAGGCAGCGGCAGGGCCGCGGGCTGCCGTTCGCGGGCCTGCGCAGGGCGGCGATGTCCAGCGCCAACCCGATGGCCACCGGCGGAAGGGACGCCAGGACCATCGTCAAGGAGCACCCCCGCGACGTGGCGGCGATGGTGATCCTGGTGGTGGCGGCGCTGCTGGTGCCGATCGACCTGCCACCGGTGGCGATCTTCGAGGTGCCCTTGGTGGTGTGGGCGGTGGGCGCGGCGCTGGTGCTGTTCGGGGAGAGCTGGAACGCGCGCGACAAGTTTCTCGGCATCGGCGCGCCGCTGCTGGGCTACTCGGTGGGCGGGGTGGTCGTCGGCGGTCTGCGGGTGGGGATCGAGGCGGGGGTGCAGGCGTTCGTTCAGCAGTTCTTCGACGTCAGCGGCACGATGTTCATGATCGGTACGGGTGTCGGCGTCGTGTGGCTGGCCTACCGGCTGCTGGACGTGAGCTGACCGGCGCCAGGCCGGACGTGAGCTGACCGGCACCGGGCTGGGCCGTCAGCTCACCGGCACCGGGCCCGGACGTCAGCTGACCGGCGCCGGGCTGGGCAGCAGTCCGACGGCCAGGCGTACCCAGGCGGCCACGAACTGGTCCTTCTCCGCGTGCCCCGGCAGCTCCCCCACCGTCTCCTGGAACAGCCGGTAGTGCACCACGGAGCCGCCGAGCACGGTCGAGATGCCCGCCCAGTCGAGCTTGACGTCGCGGTACTCGGGCTGCGCCTGGAACCAGCTCACGATGGCGTCGAACATCGGCTGCATCAGCCCTTCACGCACCACCGCGACCAGCTCGGGGAACTGGCTCAGGTCGCGGAAGAAGACCCGGGTCAGCTCGGACTCCTCGCGCACCTTGGCCAGGCCGGCGCGGCACACGTGGGCCAGCCGCTCCTCCAGGTCGACGGAGGCTTCCATGCTGCTGAGCTGGGCCAGGCTCTCGGCCACCTGGTACCTGGTGCGGCTGGCGTGCTCGTTGATGGCGGCGGACAGCACCTCGTACTTGGACTTGAAGTGCCTGTAGAGCCCTCCTGCGCCGGGAGACAGCCCTGAGGCGGCCTCGATCTCGGCCACGGATGTGGCGGAGTACCCTCGCTCGGCGAAAAGCCTGAGGGCCTCATCGATGATCCGCTCACGGGTCGATCTGCTCATATCTACGCTGATACCTCCGTAAGGAGAGTAATCGCTTCCGCGGGTCGCGGTTCAGCGGCACGCTGCGGGGATCGCACTTCGTCCTCAGGGGCCCGCGCGCCGGATCAGCCCCGCCAGGGCGGAGCCGATGATCAGCCAGACGATGGCGGCGAGCCCGTGGTTGACCAGCGCCGTCCAGCGCGGGTCGGCGAGCTGGAAGAGGTTGGCCAGGCCCAGCGAGAGCCACGAGGCGAGCAACTCGACGAACTGGTACCAGACGTTGGCGGGGTTGGCGCGCAAGACCGTGAAGAGCGCGTAGAGCAGGAGGGCCAGCGCGGCCACCCGGGAGGCCAGCCGCACCAGGCCGGCCAGGGTGGAGGCGACGCGCTGCCTGGCCGTCACGGTGTGCCCACCGGGGCGGGCCGGGCGGTGGGGGCGGGGAGGGGCGGAGGAGGCGACGAGCCGGTCGCCGGGCTCAGGGGTGTCGGTCAAGGCCGCTCCTCTCCGATAAGTAACTCCTTTCTTCCCATTTCTCTTGCCGCGGAACAAGGGCCGTTACGTGGGGTAGGGGCTCGTTTGGCATCCTGCACTCTGTGATGACTTCGGTGGGATTCGACCTCGACATGACATTGGCGGACACGCGGGCGGGCATCGCGGCCGTTTACGACGAGCTGGCCGTGCGATTGGGCGTGCCATTCGACAGTGCGGCGATCGTGAGCCGGTTGGGGCCGCCGCTGGAGATGGAGCTGGCCAACTGGTTGCCTTCGGCGGAGGTGCCGGCCGCCGCCGACCTCTATCGCGAGATATATCCGAAAATGGGGGTTCCGGTGCACACGGCCATGGCCGGCGCGCACGACGCCATCGCCGCCGTCCGGCAGGCCGGCGGCGGGGTGATCGTGGTGACGGGCAAGAACCCCCGCGACGCCAGAGGCACGGTCGAGGTGCTCGGTCTGGACGTGGACGAAGTGGTCGGCTCGGTTTTCGGAGCGGACAAGGGATCGGCACTCGCGCGCTTCGGCGCGGCGGCTTATGTTGGTGACCATGTCGCGGACATCCAGGCGGCACGCGCGGGCGGCGCCGTGAGCGTGACAGTCGCGACCGGCCCCTACACGGTGGGAGAGCTGCGTGATCACGGAGCAGATGTGGCACTGGGCGACCTGACCGAATTCGCCGCCTGGTTCACCGGTTGGCGCGAGCATGATGCGCTTCGCTAATTGTCCCGTAATTACCCGGTCGCCCCGGAGCTTCGCGGGGCATAACCTACATCCATCCATCATCTTTTCGACTGTTTGAACGAGGTCCTCCTGTGCCGAGTGGCAAGGTCAAGTGGTACGACGCCGACAAGGGTTTCGGCTTCCTCACCCGCGACGACGGCGGTGAGGTCTTCGTGCATTCATCCGCGCTGCCCGCCGGCGCAGGCCCGCTCAAGCCCGGCCAGAAGGTCGAGTTCGGCGTGGCCGAGGGCCGCAGGGGTCAGCAGGCGCTCTCCGTGAGGATCCTGGAGCAGCCGCCGACGCTGGCCAAGACCAAGCCCAAGGGCAAGCGGAAGAAGCCGGACGAGATGGTGGTCATCGTCGAGGACCTGATCAAGTTGCTCGACGGGGTCTCGACCTCCTACCAGCGGGGCAAGCACCCGGACGCGGCGCACGCCAAGAAGATCGCCCAGGTGCTCCGGGCGGTCGCCGACGACCTCGACGCCTGACCTCCCTCCTGACCCGCCTCCCCGCCCGGGGGCGGGTCAGCCGTTCGGGTTGGTGAGGGGTTTGGTGGAGTCGAGCTTGTCCTTGCGCGGCGGCTGCTCGCCGTTGGGGACGGTCCTGTCGTACGGGCTGACCTCGTCTGAGGGATTCGGCCCGGAGTAATCGGGCGAGGGCTGATCGGGCGAGGCATGGCCCGTCGAGGGATGCGCGGTCGCGGCGTGCGCGGTCGGGCCGTAAGCGGGCGAGGCGTCGGCGTGCGCGGGCGCGCCGTGATCGGGCGCGGGAGCGCCGTGATCGGGCGTGGCGTGCGGGGTCGCGGCGTCGGCGGGGGCTTCGGCGCGCTGGCGGCGCAGCTTGGCCTTGGTGGCGCGCACCCGCTGCCGCCGGGAGACCAGCAGCCACCCCAGCGCCGCCGTCAGCGCGACGGCCAGCGCCACCAGCCCCGCCAGGCTGCTCTCGGTGAGCGACAGCACCAGCCCCACCAGCCCGCCGAACACCCAGGCGAGCTGCAGCACGGCCTCCACCACGCCGAAGGTGGACGAACGCACCTCCTCGCCGATCTCCCGCTGCACGATCGCGTCGAGCGCCAGCTTGCCCAGCTCCTGGGCGAAGGCCGCGACCAGCGAGATCAGCAGCGCCGTCCACACCCCGAAGAAGATCGCGGTGACGATGGCGGTCACCGCGGTCAGTGCCAGCGTGGCCAGCACGATGAGCTGCGGCGCGTTGTTGCGCGTCCAGTTGGCCACGACGGCGCCCGCCAGGCCGCCCAGCCCGGCGGCGCCCGCCAGCAGCGCGATCGTCTTGGGGATGTCGAAGAACGGGTCGCGCGCCCACGGCTCGGCGGCGGCCAGCCACGGCACGGCCTCGTCCTGCACCAGGAAGAGCAGGAAGAACAGCAGGAACCCGGAGAACAGCCGGATGGCCACGTTCGCCCAGACGGCCTCGGCGACGGCGGGCCCCACCTTGAGCAGGGTGCGCCAGCGCGGGGCCGCGCCCTCCTCCTCCGTGTCGGGGGAGTCGACGTGCCGCGGCAGGCGTACGGCGACCACGCCCAGCAGCAGGAAGCCCACCATGGCGACGCGCAGGATCGCCGCGCTGCCCAGCCAGGCGGTCAGCCCGGCGCCGAGCGGCACCGCGACCCCGGCCGAGACCAGCGTGAACAGCGCCACCCGCGCGTTCGCCGACACCAGCGTGATGTCGGCGGGCAGCACGCTCGGCATGATCGCCGCCCGCGACACGTTGTACGCCTTCGACAGCACCAGCACGCCCAGCGCCCCGATGAACAGCGTCGGCAGGTCGCCGGGGCCCACGGCCGCCGCCATGGCGAAGCACAGCAGGCCGCGCCCGAACAGCGTGCCGGCCATCACGTAGCGCCGCCCTGACCTGAACCGGTCGAGTATCGGCCCGACGAACGGCGCGAGCAGCGCGAACGGCACCATCGTGATGACGAGGTAGAGGGCCACCGAGCCGCGCGCCTCGCCCACGGGGACGCCGAAGAAGACGGTGCTGGCGAGCGCCACGGTGACGAGCGCGTCGCAGGCGCTGTTGCCTGCCGACAGCTCGATCAGGCGGCCGAGCCCGGTGCGGCCCGCGCCGCCCGCGTACGTGAGCTTGCGGGTGGCCTTGCCGACGCCGCGCGCGCCCCTGGCGGTGGCCTTGCCGGCCCGCGCGGTGCCGCTCGCGGTGGCTTTGGTGGCCCGAGCGGTGCCGCTCGCGGTGGCCTTGGTGGCGCGCACGGTGGCGCGTCCGGCGTCAGCGGCGCCGCGCGCCACGCGCCGGGAGATGTGGCGTGCCCGCTCCCAGCCTCCCTCCACGAGTACCAGTCTTACCCGATCCTGGCCCGATCTCGGCCGTGTGGGCCCCCGCAGGTCCCGGGATGGGTGAGAATGAAGTGTGAGCGAACAGCACCTTTCGGCGGAGGCGGCCCGATGAGCCGCACCAGGGCCCGCGTCTCCGCTCCCGACCAGGCCTGTGTCGCCGCGGTCGATCTGGCGCGTGCCGCGGCCGAGGAGCTAGCGCGGCCGGGCGAGCCCGGCGAGCACCTCGGTCATGAGAGCGAAGGCGACCGGATCGTCACCCACTACTTCGCCTGCCTCGACCGGGCCTATCGCGGCTGGCGCTGGGCCGTCACCGTGACGCGCGCCTCGCGCGCGAAGAAGGTCACGGTCAGCGAGGCCGTGCTGCTGCCCGGCTCGGGGGCGCTGCTGGCGCCCGAGTGGCTGCCGTGGAGCGAGCGCCTGCGCCCCGGCGACCTGGGCGTGGGCGACCTGCTGCCGACCGCGGACGATGACGACAGGCTCGCGCCGGGTTTCACCGAGACCGACGACGACGCCGACCATCAGGCGGTTTTCGAGTACGGCCTGGGCCGAGCCCGTGTGCTCTCGGCCATCGGCAAGGACCGGGCTGCCAGACGCTGGCACTCGGGCGAGCACGGGCCGCACACGCCGATCGCACACGCCGCTCCCGCGCAATGCTCCACCTGCGGCTTCTACTGGCTGCTGGCGGGTGGCTTGCGGCAGATGTTCGGGGTGTGCACTAACGAGTACGCCCCCGACGACGGCAAGGTGGTGGCCGCCGACCACGGGTGCGGCGCGCACTCCGAGGCCGCCGTGCTGCCGCCGCCCGTGGAGCAGGCCATCCCGATTCTCGACGATCTGGGTTACGACCTCATGGAGGAGGAAGCAGGTTCGGTGGACGAATCGGCTTCCGAGGAGCTCGGCCATTCCTGACCGTGAGTGTCGGTGAAGGCCGCTACCCTACGGTGGCCCCCTACCCTCCAACCAGGATCGTGATCGATGAGCGACCACTACGGCACTGACCGGATGCGAGCAGCCGTCCTCTCCGCTTGGACGGCCTCGCCCGCCCGGTTCCGCGAAGACGCCAACGCGGAGGAGGACTTCGCGCTCGGCGGCTACCGCGATCGGCTGATCGTCGAGCTGGCGCAGAACGCCGCCGACGCGGCGCTGCGGGCGGGCGTGCCAGGGGTGCTGCGGCTGACGCTGCGCGGCGACGTGCTGACCGCCGCCAACACCGGCGCCGCGCTCGACGCCACCGGCGTGGAGAGCCTGTCCACGCTGCGCGCCTCGGGCAAGCGTGACGAGGCGGGCGCGGCGGGCCGGTTCGGGGTGGGCTTCGCGGCGGTGGTGTCCGTCTGCGACGCGCCCTCCATCGGCTCGCGCGGGGCGCCCGCGGTGCGCTGGTCCCGCACCGAGACCGCGGCCCTCGTCGCGGAGGTTCCCGCGCTGGCGGGTGAGCTGGCCGAGCGTGGCGGGCACGTGCCGCTGCTGCGGCTGCCGTTCGACGAGCCGCCGATGATCGACATTCCCGAGGGCTTCGACACGGTCGTCCGGCTGCCGCTGCGCGACCAGGCGAGCGTCGAGGCCGTGCGCCGCATGCTGGCGGAGACCAGCCCCGCGCTGCTGCTCGGCCTGCCGGCGCTGGAGAGTATCGAGGTCGACCTCGACGGATCCGTGCGCACGGTCGTCGCCGACGGCTGGCACGTGGTGTCGGAGTCCGGCGAGTTCACGCCCGAGGAGGTCGGCAGGCTGTTCGCCGACCGGCCCACCGAGGAGCGCGCGAGGC
The DNA here is from genome assembly GCF_039531895.1 of Nonomuraea monospora. Classification (NCBI taxonomy): domain Bacteria; kingdom Bacillati; phylum Actinomycetota; class Actinomycetes; order Streptosporangiales; family Streptosporangiaceae; genus Nonomuraea; species Nonomuraea monospora. The sequence continues at coordinate 237,433 of NZ_BAAAQX010000013.1, read as the reverse complement.
CGTACTGGTCGCTGCGCTGGGCGGTGCCGGTCACCGGCACGGGCGAGCCGGGCCCGCTGCCCGCCGCCGTGCCGCCCGTGGTGCACGCGCCGACGCCCAGCGACGAGCCGATCGACCTGCCCGCGCTGCTGATCGCCTCGTTCCCGATGGCCACCGACCGGCGGCACGTGGCCAAGGGGCCGCTGGCAGACTTCCTGGTCGAGCGGGTCGCCGACGCCTATGTGCGGCTGCTGCGCGAGCTGCCCCGCACGTCCAGGCTGCTCGACCTGGTGCCCTCCCTGATGGGCAAGGGCGAGCTCGACGCGCGCGTGCGCAGGGCCGTCCTGGAGCGGCTGCCCGGCACGCCGCTGCTGCCGGCGCTGTCGGCGCCCGCCCCGGCGGTGCAGACGCCGTCGTTCGCCGACGAGAAGGTCTACGAGCCCGACGCGCAGTGGCGGGTCGAGCACCCGGCGCCGGAGCCGGGAGGCGACGGCTGGGTGGTGACGGGCCGCGAGGCGGCCGTCGTGGCGTCCGCCTCGGCCGAGCTGCTCACCACCGTCGCCGACTTCGTGCCGGGGCTGCTGCCCGCAGGCTGGCCCGCCCGCCACCCCGCCATGACGGCGCTCGGGGTGCGCAGGGTGGAGCTGTCCGACGTCGTCGATCTGCTGTCGGGCGAGGCGCTGGAGGCGCGCGAGCCGTCGTGGTGGCGCGCCCTGTACGAGGTGCTGCCCGCCGACGACCCCGAGTCGCTGGGCGCGCTGCCGGTGCCGCTGGCAGACGGCCGGCTGGTGCGCGGGCCGCGCGGCACGCTGATCCTCACCGACGGCGGGGCCGACCTCGACCTGACGCCGCTCGGGCTGCGCATCGTGCATCCGGAGGCGGCGCACCCGGCGCTGCTGCGGCTGGGCGCGGCCGAGGCCACGCCCCGCACGGTGCTGGAAGACCCGCTGACCAAGGCCGCCGTCGCGCAGTCGCTCGACAGCCCCGACCCCGAGCCGGTGTCGCGGGCCGTGCTGTCGCTGGTGGAGGCGTCCGGGCTGGCGCCCGGCGAGGCGCCGTGGCTGGCCGAGCTGGCGCTGCGCGGCACCGACGGCGAGCTGTACGCGGCCGGTGAGCTGATGCTGGCCGACGGGGCGCTGGCGGCGGTCCTGGAGTCCGACACGCATCTCGGGGTGGCCGCGGCCGAGCTGGAGGAGACCTACGGGCCGCGCGTGCTGGCCGCGGCGGGGGTGCTCGACGGGTTCGCCGTGGTGCACGAGCCCGACGTGCTGCTCGACCCCGACGAGTGCGACCACGACCTCGACCGCGAGGCCGACTGGCTTGACCACGTGCTCGACCTGCTGCCGGAGCTGGACGTGCCGCCGCTGGTGCCCGAGTTCCTCGCGGTGCGCGACCTGGAGATGGTGGCCGACTGGCCGGCCGCGCTGCGGCTGCTGACCACGCCGCCGCTGCGGGCGGCGTTGCACCCGCTGCGCGTCGAGGGCGTGGAGGTGCCGTCCTACACGGCGTGGTGGCTGGCCCACCGGCCCGTGCTGGGCGGGCGCAGGCCGCTGGAGCTGCGGCTGCCCGGCGCCGACCCGCTGCTGCAGGGCCTGTACGCCGACGCGCCCGCCGGGCTCGACGAGGCGGCGCTGTCGATGCTCGGCGTCCGCACGACGCTGGCGGAGCTGCTGGCCTCGCACGGCGGCCCGGAGGAGCTGCTCGACCTGATGGCCGACGAGTCGATCGAGGTCGACCGGGCCCAGCTCCGGGCGTTGTGGATCGCGCTGGCCGCGGTCGACCCGTCGCGGGTCGCGCCGCCGTCGAGGGTGCGGGCGGTGCTCGGCGGTCAGATCGTGGTGGCCTCGGCCGAGGACGCCGTCGTGGTGGAGGCCCCCGACCTGCTGCAGCTCGTCACCGACCGGCCGCTGGTGCTGGCCTCCTACGACTTGGCCGAGTCGCTGTCCGAGCTGCTCGACCTGCCGCTCGCCGGTGAGCTGACCTCGGGCGAGGTCACCTCTGAGGGGGTGACGCGGCAGGTGCCGGCCGAGGTACGGTCGTTGCTGCCCGCCGCGCCCGGCACGTACGTCGAGCACGAGAAGCTGCTGGTAGACGGGGTGGAGTGCGCGTGGCGCTTCTTCGAGGGCGCCGTGCACTGCACCGGCGTTGACGGGCTGGCCAGGGGGCTGGCCTGGGCGACCGGGCAGTGGAACGACCGGCTCGCGGTGGCGGCCCTGCTGCGCGACCCGGAGGCGGTGCCGCTGCTGCTGGCCGAGGCCGACCTGTCCTGACGCGCACGTACCGGGGAGGCCCCCCGTCAGGGCCCTCCCCGGTCGGTCAGGCGGCGCAGGTGGTGCCCGCGGCCGGCACCTTGCCCTCGATCACGTACGCGTCCACGGTCTTCATGACGCACCCGTCGCCGGTCAGGTAGGCCCCGTGGCCCTCGCCCTCGTAGGTGAGCAGGACACCGGTGCGGAGCTTCTCCGTCAGGCTGGTGGCCCACTGGAACGGCGTGGCGGGGTCGCCCTTGCCGCCGACCACCAGGATGGGCGCGGAGCCGGTGGCGTCGATGCGCCTGGCCGCGTCGTCCCCGCGCACCGGCCAGTGCTCGCACGTCCCGCTGCTGATCCCGTCGAAGGACAGGACGGGGAAGATGTCCTTGATCCGCTCGTTGACCCGCTTCATCTGCGCGGCGGTGGGCCGTTCGGCGTAGTCGGCGCAGTTGATGGCCGCGAGGCTGGTCATCATCGTGTTGTAGGTGCCGTCGGGCCGGCGTCCTGTGTAGGAGTCGGCCAGGGCGAGCAGGATGGTGGCGTTGCCCTTGCGCGCGGCGGCGGTCGCCTGCTCCAGCACGGGCCAGCTCTGCTTGGCGTACAGCGGGGTGATGACGGCGAGCTGGCCCAGCCAGAACGTCAGCTCGCGGTCGCCCACCTTGATGGGGTTGGTCTTGAGCCCTTCGACGAAGTCCTCGACGGTCTTGACGACGGTGGCGGGGTCGCCGCCCAGCTCGCAGCTCTTGGCCACGCAGTCCTCGGCGAACGCCTCCAGCGCCTGGTCGAAGCCGGTGGCCTGGATGACGGCGCGCTCCTCGTACGTCACCGAGGGGTCGAAGGCGCTGTCCAGGACGAAGCGGCCGACGTTCTTGGGGAAGTGGGTGGCGTAGACGGCGCCGAGGTGGGTGCCGTAGGACAGGCCGAAGTAGTTGAGCCGCTGGTCGCCGAGCGCGGCGCGGAGCAGGTCGAGGTCCTTGGCGGCGTTGACGGTGCCGACGTGCGGCAGCACCTTGCCCGACTCGCGCTGGCAGGCCTGGGCGAGCTCCTTGGACATCGCGTCCTGGTCGGCGTCGGCGTCCGCGGCGAGGCTCTTGGCGAACTCGTCGCCGCAGGTGACGCCGGCGCTGCGGTCCACGCCGCGCGGGTCGAAGCTGACGAGGTCGTAGCGGGTGCCGAGCTTGGCGAACGCGGGGGCGGCCACGGCCATCGAGTCGACGCCGGAGGCGCCGGGGCCGCCGAAGTTGAAGACCAGGGAGCCGAGGCGCTCGCCGGTGGCCTTGACCCGGATGAGCGCGAGGTCGATCTTCTCGCCGCCGGGCTGGGCGTGGTCGAGGGGGACCTGAAGCTTGCCGCATTCGACACCGGGGCCGGGGGTGAGCTGCTTGCCGTCGGGGCCGACGAGGTCGGTGCAGGTGCTCCACGCCACCGTGCCGGTGCTGTTGCCAGCCGGCGGGGTCTTCGCGGCAGGGTCGGCAGTGCCGCAGGCGCTGAGCAGCAGGGCGCCCAGGAGGAAGGTGGCGATGGGCTTCTTCATGCAACCCAGCATGAGCCGACGGGCATATGCCGATGTAGTGGGCGAAAACACCACTTGGAGATGACTTCGGGGAACGGCGGGAGATGACGAATGTCACCTGCCGGGCGGGGTCAGCCGCGCCTGGGCCGCCGGACGAACCACATGCCGAAGAAGCCGAAGACCACCCCGGTCACGCAGGTCCAGATCCACCACGTGTTCTCGGGGGCGGGCCGGAAGATCAGCAGGGCGACGAGGGCGACCGCCCACACGGCCGTGCCGACGGCGATGGCGGCGGTGTCGTTGGTCTTGATCGGCTCCGGGTCGGGGTGCCACTGCTGCTTCACGTTGTCCAGCCTAGCTTCCAATCGGGTCTCGATCTCATCACTGGCTCTTTTCGCAGCTCATCACTACTGTCACTCTTCGCGTCGTGAGTGACACACGTAATGCGATAGACCGTTTCTTCGCAATCTCCGCACGAGGCTCCACCCTCTCCCGTGAAGTACGCGGCGGCTTCGCCACATTCTTCACCATGGCCTACATCGTCGTGCTCAATCCGTTGATCCTGGCCAACGGCAAGGACGTGACCGGCGAGTACATCGCCGACAGCGCGACCGCCCCCGTGGCGCTCGTCGCCGCGGGCACGGCGTTCGTGGCCGGCGTGCTGACGATCCTCATGGGGGTCATCGGCAGGGTGCCGTTCGCGATGGCGGCGGGCCTCGGCCTGAACGCCTTCGTCACCTTCCAGATCGCCACGATCATGACCTGGGAGGAGGCCATGGGCCTGGTCTTCCTGGAAGGGATCATCATCGCGGTGCTGGTGCTGACGGGGCTCAGAACGGCGATCTTCCACGCCATCCCCGCCCAGCTCAAGACCGCGATCAGCGTGGGCATCGGGTTGTTCATCGCGCTGATCGGGTTCGTGGACGCCGGTTTCGTGCGCAAGGCCGCCGGGACGCCGCTGGAGCTGGGCATCGGCGGCTCACTGACGTCCTGGCCGATCTTCGTGTTCATCATCGGGCTGCTGGCCACGGCGGTGATGGTGGCGCGCAAGGTCAAGGGCGCCATCCTGATCGGGATCGTCGGCACCACGATCCTGGCCATCATCGTCGAGGCGATCGCCAAGCTGGGCCCGTCGTCGCCGGACAACCCCTTCACCTGGCAGCTCAACCGGCCCGTCGTGCCGGAGCAGGTCGTCGGCTTCAACAACCCGCTCGTGCTGTTCGCCGAGTTCGACCCGTTCGGCGGGTTCGTCCGGGTGGACGTGCTGCTGGCCGCCCTGCTCGTCTTCACCCTGCTGATCACCGACTTCTTCGACACCATGGGCACCATCGTCGGCGTCGGCCGCCAGGCCAACCTGGTGCAGGAGGACGGGACGCTGCCGCGTACCAGGGAGATCCTGCTCGTCGACTCTCTCGGGGCCGCCGCCGGCGGCGCCGGGTCCGTCTCCTCCAACACCACCTACATCGAGTCGGCCGCCGGCGTCGGCGAGGGCGCTCGCACTGGCCTCGCCAGCGTGGTCACGGGGCTGCTGTTCCTCGTGGCCATCTTCTTCACGCCGCTCGTCACGATCGTGCCCTACGAGGCCGCCGCGCCCGCGCTGGTCATCGTGGGCTTCCTGATGATGACCGCCATCAAGGACGTCGACTGGGACGACTTCGACATCGCGATCCCGGCCTTCCTCACCATCGTCATCATGCCGTTCACGTACTCGATCTCGAACGGCATCGGCGCCGGGTTCATCACCTACGTGCTGATCAAGGTGGTGCGGGGGAAGGCGCGCTCGGTGCATCCGCTGCTGTGGGGCGTGGCCCTGCTGTTCGTGCTTTACTTCGCCATCGGGCCGATCCGGGCGATGCTCGGGTTCTGAGCCCGTACCTGACCGTCACACCTTCGAGGCCGTTCCGCACGCGCGGGACGGCTTCGGGGTATCAAGGGGTGGAAAGACAGTTGTGTCCGGAAATATCTTGCCTTGCCGTATAGTTAGCAAAGGTAATGACTCATGCTAACCAAAACCCAGCCCAAGATGGACCTGCGCAGCGACGCAGGCCTGGCTTCAGCCCTGCGCGTGTCCCTGGCAAGGCTGAACCGACGCCTACGACGACAGGCGGCGGCGCACTCGCTGACGCCCACCCAGTTCGCGACGCTCGCCGCGGTGGAACGGCATTCCGGGATAACCCCCGGCGAATTGGCCGAGCTCGAGAAGGTGCAACCACCCTCGATGACCCGCGTGATCGCCGCTCTAGAGGAACGCGGCCTGGTCGCCCGCACCCCGCATCCGACCGACCGGCGACAGGTGACCGTCTCGGTGACCGAGGACGCCGAGAAGCTGCTGAAGGAGGAGCGCCGCCGCAAGGAGGCGTGGCTGACACAGCGGTTGAAGGAGCTGTCGCCGGAGGAGAGGTCGATCCTCAGGCAGGCGGCGCCGATCCTGGAGAAGCTCAGCAAGATATAGAGCCGGAAGAACCCAGGACCGGAATGTTCCGGTCACTCAGGGTTCGTAACTACCGCATGTTCGCGGCGGGCGGCACCGTCTCCAACGTCGGCACCTGGCTGCAGCGCACCGCCCAGGACTGGCTGGTGCTCGACCTGACCGCGGGCCCCGGCAACGCCCACGGCAGCGCGGCGGCCCTCGGCACGGCGACCGCGCTGCAGTTCCTGCCGATGCTGCTGTTCGGGATGTTCGGCGGCGTGCTCGCCGACCGCTACCCCAAGCGGCCCATCCTCATCGCCGCCCAGTCGCTCATGGCCGGGCTGGCGCTGACCATCGGCATCCTCACGATGACGGGCACCGCCCAGGTGTGGCACGTGTACGTGATGGCGTTCCTGCTCGGCATGATCTCCTGCGTGGAGGTGCCGACGCGGCAGGCGTTCGTGGTCGAGATGGTCGGCCGCGCCGACCTGCCCAACGCGATCGCGCTCAACAGCTCCATCTTCAACCTGGCCCGCGTGGTCGGCCCGGCGCTCGCCGGCGTGCTGATCTACGTGCTGGGCGGCACGGGGCCGATCTTCCTGATCAACGCGCTGACCTTCGGCGGAGTCATCTCCAGCCTGATCTTCATGCGCAAGGCCGAGCTGAACGTCTCCCCGCCCGTCCCACGGGCCAAGGGCCAGCTCCGCGAGGGGCTCCGGTACGTGCTGCGGCGCGAGGAACTGCTCATGCCGGTGCTGCTGATCGCCTTCGTGTCGATGTTCTCGCAGTCGTTCTCGATGTCGATCGCGCTCATGGCGCGCGAGACGTTCGGGGCGGGCGCGTCGTCGTTCGGGCTGGCGTCCAGCATGTTCGCCGTGGGGGCACTCGGCGGGGCGCTGCTCGCGGCGCGCAGGGCGCGGCTGTCACGCAGGACGCTCTTCGCCGGGGCGATCGGATTCGGGCTGTTCCAGATCGCCACCGGGGTCGCGCCGTTCTACCCCGCGTACCTGCTGCTGCTGATCCCCACCGGGATCGCGCTGATCACGATCAACACCGTCGCCAACGCCAGCGTCCAGATCGCCACCTCGCCCGACATGCGCGGCCGGGTCATGGGCATCTACATGCTGGTCTTCACCGGCGGGGCGCCGCTGGGGGCGCCGCTGATCGGATGGCTGTCCGAGCTGGGCGGGCCGCGCACGGGCGTCATCCTGTCCGGCGTGCTGGTCCTGGTCGGGACGGGGCTGGCCGTGCTGATGACGCGGCTGATCAGCTCCCGCGTGGCCAAGCCGGCACTCGCCGTCGCATGAGTCATCGGCCGTCGTCGTCGGCGGCCTCCTGGGCGGGCACCTGCGGGTGCCCGCTCTTGTGCTGTACGGGGTGCCGTTCCGGGAGCGAGCACCCGCGGGGGCACAATCGGGGGGTATGAGGCTCTTCGCGGCGCTGGTGCCACCCGACGACGTGCTGGACGAGATCGCGCACGCCATCGCGCCGCACGTCGGGCAGGTGCCGGGCCTGCGCTGGCCAGGCCGGGAGACCTGGCACATCACGCTCGCCTTCTTCGGCGAGGTGCCCGACCGGGCGCTGCCCGACCTGGAGACCCGCCTGGCCCGCGCCGTGCGCCGCTACGACGTGCTCAACCTGGCCTTCGACGGCTTCGGCGCCTTCTCCTCCGTACGGCGGGCCAGGGTCTTCTGGGCGGGCGTCAGCGGCGATCCCATGACGAGGCTCGCCGACTCCGTCAAGGCGGGCGCCCGGCGGGCCGGGGCGGCGCAGACCGACGACAAGCGCTTCCACCCGCACCTCACGCTCGCCAGGGCCAAGGCGGAGACGGACCTGCGGCCGCTGGTGGAGTCGCTGGAGGGCTTCAGCGGGTCGCCGTGGCGGGCGGAGCACGTCCGGCTCGTACGCAGCCACCTGGGGCCACCGGTGAGGTACGAGTCACTCGCCGAATGGGCGCTGGCACCCGCAGAGCAGAGCTAGGCTCCAGGTCGTGGATCGTCCTCGTCCGTGGCTGCTGCCCATCGTGCTCGGCCTGCTCCTGCTGATCGTGATCGTCGGAGCCCTGCTGTCCTAGAGAAGGCCGGGGCCGCCGCCGGGCGAGTGGCGCCACGGCGACGGCCCGTTCACCTACCAGGCGTAGTCCTCCGGAGCGGTGCGGTGCCCGGGGAAGATCTCGTCGAGGCGGCCCAGGGCGGCCTCGTCCAGGTCGATCTCCAGGGCTCGCAGGCTGCCTTCGAGCTGCTGCATCGTGCGCGGCCCGATGATCGGCGCCGCGACCGCCCGCTGCTTGAGCAGCCAGGCCAGCGCCACGTCGGCGGGCTCCTCGCCCAGCTCGTCGCAGAACTTCTCGTACTGCTCGATCTGGTCGCGGTGCTTCTCGAGCTGCTTGAGCATGTGCTCGGCGCCCGAGCGGCCCTTGTCGAGCTTGCGCAGGACGCCGCCGAGCAGGCCGCCGGCCAGCGGGCTCCACGGGATGACGCCGAGCCCGTAGTCCTCGGCGGCGGGCAGCACCTCCAGCTCCGGCGCGCGGGTGAGCAGGTTGTAGTGGGTCTGCTCGCTGATCAGGCCGAGGAAGTTGCGGCGGGCCGCGGTCTCCTGGGCCTTGGCCAGGTGCCAGCCCGCGAAGTTGGACGAGCCGACGTACAGGATCTTGCCCTGCTGCCGCAGGACCTGCATGGCCTCCCAGAACTCCTCGAACGGGGTCGTCCGGTGCACGTGGTGGGCCTGGTAGATGTCGATGTAGTCGGTCTGCAGGCGCTTGAGCGAGGCGTCGCAGGCGCGGCGGATGTTCAGCGCCGACAGCCCCCGCTCGTTGGGCCACTCGCCCATGTCGCCGTAGACCTTGGTGGCCAGGACCGTCTTCTCACGGCGACCGCCGCCCTGGGCGAACCACCGGCCGATGATCTGCTCGGTGATGCCCTCGCCCTTCTGACCGCCGTAGACGTTCGCCGAGTCGAAGAAGTTCAGGCCCAGCTCGTGAGCCCGGTCCATGATCGCGAAGGAGTCCTCCTCCGTGGTGCGCGGACCGAAGTTCATGGTGCCGAGGCTGAGCGGGCTCACCAGGAGACCGCTGCGTCCGAGGTTGACATAGTCCATGCGGACAACCCTAAGGACCTGGAGTGCACTCCAGGCCATAGACTCGCTTCATGATCTCGGACGGCCGGCCGGATCGCCTCCTCCCATGATCGCACTGCTGCGTGCCGCCGTGCCGATCTTCCTGGCCATGGTCGCGGGCACCGTGGGGTCGCTGATCGTCACCTCGGTGCTGGGTCAGCATGACACGGTCACGCTGGCCGCGTTCGCCGTGGTCAGCTCGGTGCTCACCACCGCTGCCGCCGCCGTGCAGGGCGCGTTACGCGGGCTCGGGCCGTTCGTGGCCCCGTACAGGGAGGAGCCCGCCGCGGCCGTGCCGGTCGTGCGGGACGCGCGCTGGCTCAGCCTGGCCACGGGCGCGCTCGGCGCGCTCGCGGTGCTCTGCGTGCCGCTGCTCGCCGCAGCCACCGGGGTGCCGGGCGAGGTGGTGCGGGAGATGGGGGCGCTGCCCTGGTTCCTGGCCGCGTACCTGCTGGTCTTCGCCTCCACCGGCGGGGCGAGCACCATCCTGGTCGCGCTGGGCCGCAGCCGCGACGTGCTCTGGCCCACCCTCGTCTTCGGGACGGGCGTGGGCGGGCTCACCGCCCTGCTGGTGCCGCGGCTCGGGCTGACCGGCGTGGGCGTCGCCTGGGTGCTGTCCGGGCTGGCGGCGGCGGGCGTGGCCACGATCAGCCTGCGGCGGGCGCTCGGGCGGCCCATCGGGCAGGGACGCCCCAGGCCGCGCGAGATCCTCCGGCTGGCCAAGGTCAGCATCCCGCTCGCCGGGACCGTGCTCATCAAGTTCGGCGTGCTGGGCGTGGTGACCTTCGCCGCGAGCACCACCGGCACCCGCGACACCGCCACCCACGCGGTGCTGACCACCCTCACCGGCCTCATCATGCTGGCCTCCTTGTCGGTCGCGCAGGCCGCGGTGCCCGAGGTGGCCCGCGCGCCCGGCCCGGCCGCCGCGCGGCGGGCCCAGTGGCGCGCCGCGCTGCTCGCCGTCACGGGGACGCTCGTGGTGGCGGGGCTGCTGCTCGGCTTCGGCGAGCACGCGCTGCTGCTGTTCAGCGACGACGGCGCGGTGCGGCAGCGGGCGCTCGGGCTGCTGCCGGTGATGCTGCTGGCCTCGGCGCTCGACGCCGCCCAGGCGGTTCAGGGCACCGGCCTGACCGCGCTCAAGCGCTCCGCGAACAGCCTGCTGTACTTCGTCATCGGGTACGGCCTGCTGGTCGTGGCCGCCGTGCCCGTCGCCAGGACGTGGGGGATCGACGGGCTGTGGACGGCCATGGCGGTGGCCAACGGGCTCCTGGTGGTGCTGCAGGGCACCGGGTTCCACCGCCACAGCGCGAAGGTGGGTCAGAACCCGGGCAGCACGAGGTCGCCCGCCCAGGCGCGGTAGGTGTAGGAGGCCAGCTTCCGCACCCGGCCGCTGTTCACGTCCACCGCGTACGTCGTCTCGCCCAGCGTCGGAGTCCCGCCCTCACCGCGCGCGGACGGCGGCTCGCCGGTGACCATCACCTCGGTCCCGCTGATCCAGCCGCCGATCCGCGAGACGCTGAACCCCTTGGGGGCGTCGCGGAAACGGGCGCTCGTGAGCACCTTGCCGCTGGTGAGGTCCATGGTGGCGATCGTGTCGTGCGGCTCGGAGTTCATCCCGGACGTCGCGCCGTCCAGGAAGGGCACGACCCGGCCGTCGGCGGAGGGCTCGCCGTACGAGCGCGTCTCGTCGCCCGCCGGGGACACCACGCTCACCTGGCCGCCCTCCAGTCGTCCCACCCGCCTTGACTCGTCGAGGACGACGACGGGGCCGCCGCCGGCGCCGACCCGCACCGGGTACCAGCCGTCAGGCACCTCCGTCACCTGCGCGGTCAGCATGTCCACCACGACGTTCGGCACGCCGCTCCCGTTCAGGAGCAGGAAGCGCCCGTCGGGCGAGAGCCGCAGCAGGACACCGCTGGCCTTGACCATCGTCTCGCGCGGGATCCGCTGGGGCGACAGCAGGACGGAGCCGTCCGCCAGGTCGCGGACCGCGAAGCGCTGGTCGGACTCGCGGTAGTAGGCCACCTTCCGCCCGTCCGAGGAGATCGCCACCGGGGCGCCGGTGTTCATGTAGTTGCCGGCGCTCTGCTCGGCGTACACGCTCACCGCCTCCGGCATCCTGAACCGCTGCCCCCCGCTCGTCACGAGCCGCCACTGCGTGCACTCCTGGCCGGCGAAGGTGCGGGTGTTCTCGCGGGGGTCCCACTGCCTGCCGCAGAAGTCGTAGTACGCGTACGCGGCCCGGTCCAGCCCGTGCTCGGGCAGCACGTCCGTCATCGTGCCGCTGATCGTGTCGCCGCCGGGAGAGGCGGTGAGGACGCTCACGCCGAGCACGAGTGCGGCCAGCGTGGCCGCCGCCGACCCGAACGCCGCCCCCGCCCGCCGCCGTCGCGCGCCCCGCACCGCGCGTTCGGCCAGATCCACGTCGGGGGCCTGGTCGGCGAGCAGCCGGAGCTCGTCGGAAAACCTGCTCACTGGGTTACCTCCTCGGGATCGACGTCGTGCAGCAGATCGGCCAGCTCAGGCGCCAGGGTGCGCAGGCGGCCGAGGGCGTGGCTGGTCTGGCTCTTGACCGTGCCCTGCGAGCAGTTGAGCAGGTCGGCGGTCTCCTCGACGCTGCGGTCCTCGTAGTAACGCAGGACCAGCACGGCCCGCTGGCGCGGTGTCAGGCGCATCAGGGCGCGCTGCAACGCCATGCGCGTCAGGCTCTCGTCGCCGGGGTCAGGGCCCGTCCGGAGGTCCGGTGGCTGGGCGGTGAGCGTCTCCGCCCGCCTGCGCCGCCGCCAGGAGGTGTGCTCGTTGACGAGGGCGCGGCGCACGTACGCCTCCGGGTTGCCGTCGGCCAGCCGCCTCCAGTGCCTGGCCGCACGCATCAGCACGGTCTGTAACAGGTCCTCGGCCTGCAAGGCGTCGCCGGTGAGCAAGTAGGCGGTGCGCATCAGCGACCGCTGCCGCCCCCGGACGAACTCCCTGAAACCCTCATATGGATCCATGCCTCCCCTTTCACCTCCTATCAACGCGACCCGGGCCGACCGCGTTGGAAGGCCGGCCCGATGCGGGCGTCGGTGGGGCATGATGGCTGACGTGGGGGACTTCGTGAGCAGGATGCTCGTCGTGGCGGCCGTGTGCCTGCTGCCGGCCGCGCCGGCCTTCGCCGCGGCGCCGGAGGGCGACGGGGCGGAGAAGCTGTTCACCTTCAGGGACCAGCGGATCACGGAGTCGAGCGGGCTGGCCGTGTCGCCGACGCACGACGGCCTCTACTACACGCACAACGACAGCGCGGCGGCTCCGGCGTTCTACGCGGTGGACGAGCGGGGGCGCACGCGGGCCACGTTCCAGGTGCGGGGCGCGGAGGCGCGCGACTGGGAGGCGATGGCGGCCACCAAGGACCCGCAGACGGGGCGCGGGGTGCTCTGGTTCGCCGACATCGGCGATAACCTCGACGGCGCCTGGCCGAACGTGTCGGTCTACAAGGTGATGGAGCCGCGGACGATCGCCGACGCCACGCTGCCCGCCGTCCGCTACCGGTTCAGGTACGCCGACGGCGCGCGCAACGCCGAGGGCATCATGGTGCACCCGCGCACCGGGCGGCTGTACGTGGTCTCCAAGGAGTTCTCCGGCTCGGTGTACGCGGCGCCGAAGACGCTGCGCTCCGACCGGGTGAACGTGCTGCGCAAGGTGGGCAGCGCGCCGCTGATGGCCACGGACGCCGCCTACGCGCCCGACGGCTCGTCGTACGTGATCCGCACCTACTTCTCCGCCACCCTCTACCGCTCCTCAGGCGAGACGATCGGCCGGGTGACGATGCCGGAGCTGGAGCAGGCCGAGTCGATCGCGTACACCGCCGACGGGAAGTCGCTGCTGGTCGGCAGCGAGGGGCCGCGCAGCCCCGTCTACCGGGTGCCGCTGCCGGCGGCGGGCACCCCCACGCCGAGCCCGGTCAGGGCGGAGGAGGAGCCGAAGGCGACGTCGAGCGGCACGGCGCGGGCCGACGACGCCGCGGGGGACGGCACGGGGCTGTCGGTCAGCGACGTGCTCATCTGGCTCGCCGCGGCGGTGGGCGCGATCGGCGTGATCACGTTCCTGGCCCGCCGCACCCGCTGAGCCCGGCTCAGGGCCGGCGCATGGTGGCGGTGAACATGTCGCCCCTCAGCGCGCGCTCGACCACCTCGACGGAGCGGGACAGCCGCACCAGCCGCGGCCCCTCCTGCCGGTAGGTGTCGAGCACCGCCTCGATGGCGTGCGGCGGCAGGTGGCCCTTGAGGTCGACCGCCGCCGCCCGGTAGCCGGCGCGGGCCGCCTCGACGGCCGAGCTGACGTGGTGGCGGGCCATCGCGGCCAGCGCCACCGGATGCCGTCTGAGCACCTCGTACGCCCGGTAGTCCGGCGGCACCGCGTCGAGCAGCCAGGCCACTGCCGAGGTCTCCCAGTCGGGCACGCTTGGGGGCCGGACCTCCGCGGGCCATTCTGGTGGGACGTACATGAAGGCATCGTACTCATGTTCGATTCGCCCGGATATGGCGGGGATGGCCGGTAGCACGGAAAATCATCATTGTGACGGAGAAGATCGGAGTCGTGGGCGCGGGCATCGTCGGGCTGGCGGTGGCACGCGAGCTGGCCACCGCCAGGGGGGCCGAGGTGACCGTGCTGGAGAAGGAGGGGCGCGTCGGCGCCCACCAGACCGGGCACAACAGCGGCGTCGTGCACGCGGGGATCTACTATCCGCCGGGCTCGCTGAAGGCCAGGCTCTGCCGGGAGGGCGTGGCGCTGCTCAAGGAGTACTGCGCGGCGCACGCGCTGCCGTACGAGGAGGTCGGCAAGCTGGTCGTGGCCTCGAACAGGGCCGAGCGGCCGAGGCTGGCCGCGCTGGCGGAGCGGGCGCGCGCGAACGGCGTGCCGGGCGTGGCCGAACTGGACGCGCTCGCGCTGCGCGAGATCGAGCCGCACGCGGTCGGCGTGGCCGCCGTCCACTCGCCGCACACGGCGATCTGCGACTTCCCCGCCGTGGCGCGACGGCTCGCGCTGGACGTGGCCGAACTGGGCGGGTCCGTACGCCTCGGCCACCCCGTCAGGGCGATGCGGGAGCGGGCGGGCAAGGTCGAGGTGGTGGCGGGCAGGCGCAGGTTCGCCTTCGACCGCCTGGTGGTGTGCGCCGGGCTCGGCACCGACGCGGTGGCCCGGATGGCGGGCGCCGGGGGCGACGTGCGGATCGTGCCGTTCAGGGGCGAGTACTACGCGCTCAGGGGCGCCGCCCGCGACCTGGTGCGGGGGCTGATCTATCCCGTGCCCGACCCGCGCTACCCGTTCCTGGGGGTGCACCTCACCCGGCGGATCGGGGGCGGGGTGCTGGTGGGGCCGAACGCGGTGCTGGCCACGGCGTACGAGGGGTACCGATGGTCGAATTTCCGTAATGTTCGGCAAATTCTTGGTTGGCCGGGAACGCTGCGGATGGCCAGGGCGCACTGGCGTACCGGAGTTAAGGAAGTCTATGGATCTCTGGCCAAGAGCGCGTTCCTGATGGACGCCCGCCGGTACGTGCCGGAGCTCACCGCCGCCGACCTGGAGCGGGCTCCTGGCGGTGTGCGCGCGCAAGCCGTCGCCAGGGACGGGGGCCTCGTGGATGACTTCGTGGTGGATGTCCGGGGAAAGGTAGTTCTGGTGAGGAATGCCCCTTCTCCTGCGGCCACCTCAAGTCTGGCTATTGCCCGGCATATTGCCGGAATTGTCCCAGCACTCGTCCGATGAGGGCATCCTTGGAGGTGATGGAATCACGCCTGCTGATAGTCGAGGACGACCCGAACATCCTCGAACTCCTCGCCGCGAGCCTGAGGTTCGCGGGTTTCGACGTGACCACGGCGAAGAGCGGCCTCGACGCCGTGGCCGCCGTCCAGCGACACCGCCCTGACCTCGTCGTGCTCGACGTCATGCTGCCCGACCTGGACGGCTTCGAGATCGTCAGGCGGCTGCGCGGCGGCGGGCTGCACACCCCGGTGGTGTTCCTGACCGCCCGCGACGAGACCGAGGACAAGATCCGCGGGCTCACGCTCGGCGGCGACGACTACGTCACCAAGCCCTTCAGCCTCGAAGAGGTGGTCGCCAGGATCCACGCCGTGCTGCGCCGCACCGCCGGGGAGACGCAGGCCGCGCCGCCGCGGCTGACGTTCGCCGACATCGAGCTGGACGAGGAGAGCCACGAGGTGTGGCGCGGCGGCAACGCCGTGGCGCTGTCGCCGACCGAGTTCAAGCTCCTGCGGTACTTCATGACGAACGCGGGCCGCGTCCTGTCCAAGCCGCAGATCCTCGACCACGTGTGGGACTACGACTTCCGGGGCGAGGTGGGCATCGTCGAGTCGTACGTGTCCGTGCTCCGCCGGAAGATCGACAACCGGAGCCCGCGACTCATCCACACCCTGCGCGGTGTCGGATACGTCCTGCGCCTGCCACCGAGCCCCTGATGCGCGGCCTGCCGCTGAGGATCAAGCTCATCGCGTCGATGCTGGCGCTGCTGGGCTTCGGCATGTTCTTCATCGGCCTGGTGAGCGTCTCCGTGCTGCACGGCTACCTGCTCGACCGCGTGGACAGCCAGCTCGTCCTGCTCAGCGCGCGGATGGACAAGAAGGTCAGGAGCGACTGGAGGAAGGACAGGGAGACCGCCGAGCACCCCATCCTCATCGAGTCCGACGCGATCGCCCTGGTCAAGGAGCCAGGCGGCGCGTACGTACCGATGCTGACCGACCGCGACGTGGACAAGAAGCCCAAGCCCGTGCTGCCGCGCTCGCCCGGCCCCGACCCCTACACGGCGCCCGCCATCAGCGGCGACGGCGAGTGGCGGGTGCTCGGCAGCGTCGTCGCCCAGCGGCGCACGCTCGTGGTCGCGGTCAGCCT
Source organism: Nonomuraea monospora (assembly GCF_039531895.1). Taxonomy (NCBI): domain Bacteria; kingdom Bacillati; phylum Actinomycetota; class Actinomycetes; order Streptosporangiales; family Streptosporangiaceae; genus Nonomuraea; species Nonomuraea monospora. The sequence goes on along the minus strand of NZ_BAAAQX010000013.1, from coordinate 221,280 downwards.
GGAGGAGGTGGACGCCATCACCACCCGCCTCGTGCTCATCGAGCTGCTGGGCGGCGGCGGCATCCTGCTCATCCTGGCCGTGGCCGGGGTCACGATCGTCCGGCACAGCATGCGGCCGCTGCGCGAGATCGAGCGCACCGCCGAGGCCATCGCCGGCGGCGAGCTGCACCGCCGGGTGCCCGACGGCGACCCGCGTACCGAGGTGGGCGGCCTGGCCAGGTCGCTCAACGGCATGCTGGCCCAGATCGAGGCCGCCTTCGCCGCCAGGTCCGCGTCCGAGCTGGCGGCCCGCCGCTCCGAGGACCGCATGCGGCAGTTCGTCGGCGACGCCTCCCACGAGCTGCGCACCCCGCTCACCTCCATCCGCGGCTTCGCCGAGTACGCCAGGCAGAACCCCGGCGCCGACCCCGCCGAGCTGATGCAGCGCGTGGAGAAGGCGGCAGGCCGGATGAGCGTGCTCGTGGACGACCTGCTCCTGCTCGCCAGGGTGGACCAGCAACGGCCGCTCAAGATGCAGCCGGTGGACATGCTCGCGCTGGCCGCCGACGCCGTGCAGGACGCCCGCATCATCGCCCCGGAACGCGTGATCAAGCTGGACGTCGTCGGCGGCGCCGCCCTGATCGTCTCCGGCGACGAGGTACGCCTGCGCCAGGTCATCAGCAACCTCGTCACCAACGCCATCGTGCACACCGAGCCGGGCTCCCCGATCATCGTCCGGGCCGGGGCGGCCACCGGCAAGCTGTTCATCGAGGTCGTCGACAACGGCCCCGGCCTCACCCCCGAGCAGGTCGAGCACGTCTTCGAGCGCTTCTACCGCGCCGACTCCGCCCGATCCCGCCGCCGCTCCGCCGAGGACCGCGGCAGCGGGCTCGGCCTGGCCATCGTGCAGGCACTCGTACGGGCCCACGGCGGCACCGTCACCGTGGACAGCGCCCCCGACAAGGGCTCCACCTTCCGCGTCGAACTCCCACTCGCCTTGGAGTGACCCTTCAGCTAACCCTCAGGCTGCTGAGTCACCCTGAGTACGTGACGAAATCCGAGGCGCTGATCATGGTGGTGGACGACGAGCCCAGCATCAGGGATCTGCTCGCCGCCAGCCTGCGCTTCTCCGGGTTCGAGGTGCTGACGGCGGCCGACGGTGAGGAGGCCGTGGAGGTGGCCGTCCGGGCCGCGCCCGACCTGGTGGTGCTCGACGTGATGCTGCCCGACCTCGACGGGTTCGAGGTCGCCAGGCGCATCGAGGCGCCCGTCCTGTTCCTCACCGCCCGCGACGCCACCGAGGACAAGATCGCCGGGCTGCGGGTCGGCGACGACTACGTCACCAAGCCGTTCAGCCTGGAAGAGGTGCAGGCCCGCATCCGCGCGGTGCTGCGGCGCACCCGCGGCGAGGCCGCGCCCGCCAACAAGCTCAAGGTGGCCGACCTGGAGCTGGACGAGGAGGCCCGCGAGGTCACCCGCGGCGGCCGGCAGGTGCGGCTGTCGCCCACCGAGTTCAAGCTGCTGCACTACTTCATGGTCAACGCCGGACGGGTGCTGTCCAAGGCGCAGATCCTCGACCACGTGTGGAACTACGACTTCGGCGGAGACGCAGGCGTGGTCGAGTCGTACGTGTCGTACCTGCGGCGCAAGGTGGACGACGTCGAGCCGCGGCTCATCCACACCCTGCGCAGCGTCGGCTACGTCCTGCGCGAGCCGCCGGCCTCCGGCTGATCACCGACGGTAACGCGGGTCAGTCCCGATTACCCGCCGCGATCGGGGATAGCGTGGTTCCCATGGACCTGCTGGGCGCGCTGGAGTCGCTGCGGCGACCGCTGGACAGGGAGCTGTTCCCGCTGGCCATCGGCGAGGCCGACGCCGACCGGCGCGCGCTGCGCGAGCTGACCGGCCAGCTCGACGACTACCTGCTGCCCCGACTGCGCGCCCTCGACGCCCCGCTCCTGGCCGTCGTCGGCGGCTCGACAGGCGCGGGCAAGTCCACGCTGGTCAACTCCCTCGTCGGCGCCGACGTGGCCGAGCCGGGCGTGCTGCGGCCCACCACGCTGGTGCCCACCCTCGTCGTCAGCCAGGCCGACAGCACCTGGTTCATGGGCCAGAACGTGCTGCCCGGCCTGTCCCGCGCCACCGGCCAGGGCCCAGGAGCGCTGCGCGTCGTCACCTCGCCCGCCCTCGGAGCAGGGCTCGCCCTGCTCGACGCCCCCGACATCGACTCCGTCGTCACCGCCAACCGCGAACTGGCCGCCCAGCTCCTCGCCGCCGCCGACCTGTGGCTGTTCGTCACCACCGCCGCCCGGTACGCCGACGAGGTGCCCTGGAGCTTCCTGCGCTCCGCCCGCGAACGCAGCACCGCCCTCGCCGTCGTCCTCGACCGGGTGCCGCCGGAGGCCGTCGAGCCCGTCTCCCGCGACCTGGCCCGCCTCCTCACCGAGAACGGCCTCGAAGGCACCCGCCTGTTCACCGTCCCCGAGGCCGCCCTCCCCGACGAGAAGGCCCGCCTCCCTGCCGCCAGTGTCGCCGACATCTCCGCCTGGCTCACCGGCCTCGCCGCCGACGCCGCCGAACGCTCACGGGTCGTCCGCCAGACACTGTCAGGCGCCCTCGACAGCCTCGCCACCCGCGTGCCGTCCCTGGCCGCCGCCGTCGAACGCCAGCAGACCGCCTTCGACGGCCTGCGCTCCATCGTCACAGGCGCCTACGCGGGCGGCATGGCCGACTTCGACGAAGGCATGCGGGACGGCTCCCTGCTGCGCGGCGAGGTGCTCGCCCGCTGGCAGGACTTCATCGGCACCGGCGACCTCATGCGCTCCCTGGAGAGCCGCGTCGGATGGCTGCGCGACCGCATCGTCGGCTTCTTCACCGGACGCGTACCCGAGGTCCAGCTCAGGGACGCCCTCGAAAGCGGCGTCGAAGCCCTCATCAGAGGCGCCGCCGACGGAGCCGCGGAACGCGCACTCGAAGGCTGGTCCGCCGCTCCCGGCGGCCCCGGCCTGCTCGAACGGCTCGGCCCCGTCGAATCAGCCCGCCTCGGCCGCGCCTCCGCCGACCTCGGCAAACGAGCCGAGTCGGCGGTGCGGGGGTGGCAGGAGTACGTGCTCGACCTCGTCCGCGAGGAAGGCGCGGAACGGCGCACCGCCGCCAGAGTGGCCTCCTTCGGGGTGAACGGGGCGGGGCTGCTGCTCATGCTGGCCGTGTTCGCGTCCACCGGCGGGCTGACCGGGATCGAGGTGGGCATCGCGGGCGGGACCAGCGTGCTGTCGCAGAAGCTGCTGGAGGCCGTGTTCGGGGACCAGGCGGTGCGCACGCTGACCGTGCGGGCTCGGGAGGATCTACGGGAACGGGTGCGGGGGTTGCTGGAGGAGGAGGCGGGGCGGTTCACCGAGCGGCTCGATGCGGTGGAGCCGGATGGGGGGACGGGGGAGGCCTTGCGGGCGGCTGCCCGGCGCATCCAGGACCATCGTGCGGAGTTGCCCGCCTCGGGGGCGGTGACCGTCGAGCTTCCTGTGCTCGCCGTGGAGGAGCCGTCCACGTCGCGTGACGCGGAGGAGAGGCCGTGAAGCTGCTGCGCCGCAAGGAGGGGCCCACCCTCGACACCCGCCTGGCCGCCCTGCTGGAGGCGGCCACCCTGGGCGAGGGCCGCCTGCCCGAACAGGACGTGTCCGCCGCGCGCACGGTCGCCGAACGCGCCGGCGTACGCCGCGAACTGTCCCTCGACCACACCGTGGCAGCCCTGGCCGGCGCCACCGGCAGCGGCAAGTCCTCCCTCTACAACGCACTGACCGGCCAGGACCTCGCCGACGTCGGCGTCACCAGACCCACCACCTCCACCGCCCAGGCCGCCCTATGGGACGGCGAGGGCGCGGGCCCCCTCCTCGACTGGCTCGACATCCCGCGCCGCCACTCCGCCGCCCCCGACCCGAACCTGACCGGACTGGTCCTGCTCGACCTGCCCGACCACGACTCCATCCGGCTGTCACACCGCCTGGAGGTGGACCGGCTGGTGGAGCAGGTCGACCTGCTGGTGTGGGTGGTGGATCCGCAGAAGTACGCCGACGCGGCCCTGCACGAGCGCTACCTCCGGCCGCTCGCCGGGCATCGGGACGTGATGGTGGTCGTGCTCAACCAGGTGGACCGGCTGCCCGCGGAGGCGGTCTCGCGCTGCCTGGACGATCTGCGGCGGCTGCTGGACGGGGATGGGCTGGACGGCATTCCGGTGCTGGCGGTGTCGGCGCGTACGGGGCGGGGGGTGGGGGAGCTTCGGGCGTTGCTGGGGGAGCGGGTCTCGGAGCGCAAGTCGTGGTCGGCCCGGCTGGCCGCCGACCTCACGGCCGCCGCCGACCGGCTCGCCGCCTCCGGGGGCTCGCCGGAAGAGGGCGACACTCCCGTTACGGCAGCGGACGGGAGGGCGTCGGCTGGGACTCGGTCGGCTGGGACTGTGTCTGTCGGGACTGTGTCTGTCGGGACTGTGTCTGTCGGGACGGGGTCGGCTGGGACTGTGTCCGCTGGGACGGAGCGGGCGCTGACGGGTGCGTTGTGTGCGGCGGCTGGGGTGCCGCTGGTCGTGGAGGCCGTCGCCAAGGGGCACCGGCACCGGGCCGTCGTCGCCACGGGCTGGCCGGTCACGCGATGGGTCAGGCGATTCCGCCCCGACCCGCTGCGACGGCTGCGCATCGGCGGCCTGGCCCCCGGCAAACGGCCCGGCCTGGCGCCCGGCGAACGGTCGGGCCTCGCGTCAAGCAAGCGGTCAGGCCTGGTGCCCGCCAAGCGGCCAGGCACGGCGTCCGCCAAGCGGTCGGGCGTCACGTCCCCCGGTCGGCCGGGCGCGTCGTCCGTCGGACAGCCAGGCGAGACAGGCACCGGTCGGTCGGGTGGGGAGGTCGTGGAGCGGCAGGGTGGGGGGATCGTCGGGCGTACCTCCGTGCCCGCCGCGTCCGCCGTCCAGCGGGCGCAGGTCGAGACGGCGATCAGGGACGTCGGCGAGGCGGCCGCCGCGGGGCTGCCCGGGCCGTGGGCGGCGGCGGTGCGGCAGGCGGCCAGGTCGCGCGCCCGGGAGCTGGCGGACGCGGTGGACCGTGCGGTGGCCACGACGTCAGCCGTCGGCACGAGGCGCCCCCTGTGGTGGCGGGCGGTGAACGCGTTGCAGTGGGTGGTGTTCGCGGTCATGCTGGCGGGCGCGTTGTGGCTCGGGGTGCTGTTCGGGATGGACTACCTGCGCCTGCCCGAGCCGCCGCTGCCGACCGTGGGCGTGGTGCCGTGGCCGACGGTGCTGCTGGTGGGCGGGGCGTTGGCGGGCGTGCTGATCGCGTTGTTGTCGCGGCTGGCGGCGTGGGCGGGCGGCAGGCGCCGGGCGCGTCGTACGGCCAAGGCTCTGCGCACGGCCATCGGGGAGGTTGGGGGGAAGCTGGTGCTGGAGCCGGTGGAGGGGGAGCTGGCGACGTACGCCCGCTTTGTCGAGGCGCTGGACCTGGCCCGCGCCCGCACCTAGAAACGCGCGGTCATGGGCAGCGCGCACATGCGAGCGGCGGGGCACGTGAGCGCACATGCAAGCTCAAGTGGCGTGCACACGAGTGGCACATATGCGAGCGGCGTGCACACGAGCGGCGCACGTGCGAGCGGCGTGCACATGACCCTATGCACATAATTCTCTGCACACATGAGCGTGCACAGGAACGCGTGCATGTGTGGGCGCGAGGTCAGGAGCGGTGGAGGAGAGGGATGGTCAGGGCTGCGCCCAGTAGGGCGAAGGTGGAGGCGGCGAGGAAGGGCGCGCCGGGGCCGACGCCTTCCCCGGCCAGCCCGGCCACCGCCGCCCCCGCCGCACCCCCCGTCCCGAGCGCCGTGGACACCCACCCGAACGCCTCGCCTTCAGCCCCCGCCGCATACTCGTCCACCAGCAGCGATGACGTCGTCAGCGCCGGGTTGAGTACCAGCCCTCCCGCGAACAGGGCCACACCGACCAGCGGTAACGAGCCGATCAGGGTGAGTGGGGCGAGGGCGAGGGCTAGGGCCAGCATCAGCCCTGCCAGCCGCAGTGGCACCCGCGACCGCCACGATCGGGCGCCGTAGGCGGCGGCGCCCGTGATGCCGCCCAGTGACAGCGCGGCGATGAGCAGCCCGGTGGCGGCCGGGACGTGGTGGGCGGCGGCGAGCGCGGGCACTCCCACCTGCAGTGCTCCGAAGGTGCAGCCGTGCAGCAGGACGACGGACAGGAGCACGAGCATGCGCCGGTCGGCGAAGACGCGTCCTCGCCCCCGCGAGGGCGCGCCCGGCCCGGACCGCAGCGCGCGGGAGAAGGCGACCGTGCCGAGCCCGGCCGCCGCGGCGACGACGCCGAGGGCGGGTGAGGCGGAGGCGACGGCGATGAGCAGGCCGAAGAGCAGCGGCCCGACCATCATGGCCAGCTCCTGCACCAGGTAGACGAGGCTGTAGGCGGCGGTGCGGCCGTCGTCGGCGGTTCTGCGTCCCCACTCGATCCGCATGCTGACGGAGATCGGCGGCAGCCCGATCCCGGCCACCCAGGCGAGCGCGGTCATCGTCCACCACGGCCAGCCGGCGTGCGCGCAGCCCAGCAGGGCCAGCAGCGCCGTCACGTGCGTGAGGGCGGTGACGGCGAGGACCGGTCCGGCGCCGCGCCGGTCCATGAGCCGCCCCTGTACGGGCCTGCCCATGCCGCCCCCGACGGAGAACGCCGCTGCCGCGACCCCCGCCAGGGCCAGCGAGCCGCTCGCCTCCTGCACCACCAGGACGATCCCGACGGGTGCGACCTGCTGGGTGAGCTGGGCCAGGAACCCGAGCACGGCCTGCGTCGTGACGCCGGGCAGGCCGAGCAGCCTCCGGTAGGGAGAGCCGCCCGGCCCGTTTCGTGTCATCTGCCGCACGCTACCCCTGAAGATCAGGAAACGGGGCAGCCGTACGCTCTCTGCGACTTCTTGTTCTGGAAGTCGATCCTGTCTTGCGGCACCGGCTCCTCCGAGACCGAGAGGGTGGCCACGCCGGGCTCGGTGAGGAAGCCGCCCTGGACGTGCCAGCCGCCGGGCACCGAGGTGCGCAGGTCGCTGCCGTCGTCCTTGGCGACGAGCGTGGAGTCGGAGTACTCGCCGACCCGCACTCCGCGCTGCTCCAGCATCTGCCGCACCTCGGTGACGGTCTTGCCGAGGTAGGGCACGCAGTGCATGGGCTCGCCCTTGGCGGCGAACGTGGTGACGCTCTGGTACTCCTCGCCCGGCCGCGCCTTCCTGCTCACGGCGATGTCGGCGGTCCCGGCGAAGTTCTTGGGGATCTTGACGCCGGTGGCGCAGCCGCCCAGCTTGTCGCACGGGCCCGGCGGGAAGATGCTCTCGATCTCGTCCACGTACTGGTCGTCGGGCGAGGTGGGGAAGACCTTGCGCTCGAAGGCGGCGGTGGCGGGGATCACCCGGAGCGTGACGTCGAGCCCGACCTTGCGCAGCTCCCGCTCGTACACCTTGGGGTTGGCGTAGAGGTCCTTGATCTCGATGACGTAGTAGCCGCCCTCCTGCTTGATGTCGAGCGCGGCGGCGGGCGAGGCGGGAAGCAGCCAGGTCGTGGCCGCCACCGCCCCGGCCGCCAGCAGCGCGCCCGCGGGGATGGCCACCCGCAGGCCGCGCCACCTGCGGGACCGCGCGGGTTCGGGGGTGGGGTCGGGGGCGGGGGTGTCCGCCATGATCTGGTGCATCAGCTCGCGGGCGCCCTCGCTGACGGAGGTGACGGGGGGCGCGGCGAACCGGGAGACGACGTCGATGACGTTCTGGTCGGACCTGGGCTGGTTGGACATGGGATGGTCGGACATGGTCTTGTCAGGCATGGGGGTCACTGTCCCTTCGCGAGAGAGACGGCGCGGCTGCCGTAGCCGGCGAGGTCGGGGTCGAGGACGGCCAGCTCCTTGGCCAGCCGCTTGCGGGCGCGGTGCAGCCGGAGCCTGGCGGCGCCGCGGGAGCAGCCGAGCACCTTGGCGATCTCGGGCCCGCTGAGGCCTTCCCAGGCGACGAGGGAGAGCAGCTCCCTGTCGTCGTCGGCCAGCCGCTGGAACGCCTGGTACGCCGGGTCGTGCGCGTGCTGCGGAGCGGCCCACGTGGCGGCCTCCTCGCGCAGCCGGACGGCCAGGGCGGTGCGGCGTTCCTCGGCGCGGAAGTGGTTGGCGAGCACGCGCCTGGCGACGCCGTACAGCCAGAGTCTGGCCTCGTCCCCCTGGGGGACGGCGGTCAGGCGGCGCCAGGCCGTGGTGAACGTCTCCGCGATCACGTCCGCGACGTCGTCGGGTGACCCGGCGCGGCGCCGCACGTAGCTGGCGACGGCGGGATAGTACGCCATGTAGATCTCCTCAAAGCGTTCTTCGGGCTCAGACGGCCCCATGCGGCGTTCCTTCCGATCGGCGAACACATTTGAGGAGATGTGCGGATATGCGGGGAGTGTTTCAGCCTGTTCCGAGAGATTCCGCGACCGTGCGGAGAGCGGACAGCAGCGGGCGCAGGAGGGGATGGGCGTCGGAGCCGCGGCGTACGGCGGCGAAGACGCGGCGCTCGGGGCCCGGCGTCTGCCGCACCGCCACCCCCGGCAGCGCCATGTCGCGCAGCGCCAGCCGCGGCACCAGCGCCACCCCCGCGCCCGCGCCGACCAGGGCGACCACGGCGCGGAAGTCGTCGGAGCAGTGCACGAGGTTCGGGGTGAAGCCCGCCTGCTGGCAGGCGAACGTGATCACGTCGTGCACCGGATTGCCCGGGTACGGGCCGATCCAGGTCTCCGCGGCCAGCGACACCAGCGTGGCCGAGCCCGCCAGGGGATGGTCGCGGGGGAGCACCAGGTCGAACGGCTCCGCGTACAGGGGGCGGCGTGACAGCCGGGGGTCGGCGGCGTCGGGCGCGCCGCGGTACTCCACCGTGATGGCCAGGTCCGCCTGGCCGTCCAGCAGCAGGGCCAGGCTGTGGTCGCCCTCCGCGTCCTGCACACGGACGTGCACGCCCGGGGACGTCTCGCGCAGGGCGGCGATGGCGGGGGAGAGCACGGCGCTGATGGCGGTCGCGAAGCAGGCCACCGTGACCTCGCCCGCCTGGCCCGTGGTGTACGCGGCCACCTCGGCCTCGGCGCGTTCGAGCTGGGCTAGCACCTCGTTGGCGTGACCCAGCATGATCTTGCCCACGGCGGTGAGGTGCACGCCGCGCCCGTCACGGGTGAACAGCCGGTGCCCCACCTCGTGCTCCAGCGCGACGAGCTGCTGGGACACGGCGGACGGGGTCAGGTGCAGCGCCGCCGCCGCGCCGGTGACCGTGCCGTGGTCGGCCACCGCGCGCAGCGTGCGCAACCGCCGCGTGTCAATCACCCGTGCTCCATAGCACGCGAGAATACTCAGCCCGGCGGGCCGGGCTGCCCAGCACCGTGCCTGGGCGAGCGCGGGGCGGGTGGCTCAGCCTCGGGCCTGGACGAACGCCTGGACGGCGCGGTCCACGTCCTCCTCCGAGTGGGCCGCCGAGAGCTGCACGCGGATCCTGGCCTGCCCGTGCGGGACGACGGGGTAGGAGAAGCCGATCACGTAGATGCCCAGGTCGAGCAGGCGGTCGGCCATGGCGGCGGCCTCGGCGGCGTCACCGATCATGACGGGCGCGATCGGGTGGTCGCCGGGCAGGATGTCGAACCCGTTCCTGGTCATCTCGCTGCGGAAGCGGGCGGTGTTGGCGCGCAGCCGCTCGCGGGCCTCGTTCGAGGTCTCCAGCAGGTCGAGGATGCGCAGCGACGCCGACGCGATGACGGGGGCCAGCGAGTTGGAGAACAGGTACGGGCGGGAGCGCTGCCGCAGCAGTTCGCAGATCTCCTTGCGGGCCGCGACGTAGCCGCCGCTGGCGCCGCCGAGCGCCTTGCCCAGCGTGCCGGTGATGATGTCGATCCTGTCGGTGACCCCGTGCAGCTCGGGCGTGCCGCGGCCGGTCGGGCCGACGAAGCCGACGGCGTGGGAGTCGTCGACCATGACCATGGCGTCGTACTGCTCGGCCAGGTCGCAGATCTCCCGCAGCGGCGCGAGGTAGCCGTCCATGGAGAACACGCCGTCGGTGACGATCAGCCGCCGCCGGGCCTGCGACGCCTCCTTCAGCCGGGCCTCCAGCTCGGCCATGTCGCGGTTGGCGTACCGGAGGCGCTGGGCCTTGGACAGGCGGATGCCGTCGATGATGCTGGCGTGGTTGAGCGCGTCGGAGATGACCGCGTCCTGGGCGTCGAGCAGGGTCTCGAACACGCCGCCGTTCGCGTCGAAGCAGGAGCTGTAGAGGACGGTGTCCTCCATGCCGAGGAACTCGGACAGGCGGGACTCCAGCTCCTTGTGCACCTCCTGGGTGCCGCAGATGAAGCGGACGGAGGCCATGCCGAAACCCCACCGGTCGAGCGCCTGCTTGGCGGCCTCCACCACGGTGGGCTCGTCGGCCAGGCCGAGGTAGTTGTTGGCGCAGAAGTTGAGCACCTCGCGGCCGGCCACGCTCACCTGGGAGCTCTGCGGGGTGGAGATCACGCGCTCGGGCTTGAGCAGGCCCGCCTCGGCGATCTCGTCGAGCGTCGTACGCAGTTGCTGGCGCACGTTCGTGAACATCAGAGGCTCCTGTCTACGGTCGCGACCGCTTCGGCTTCCGTTGGCTCGGCACTCGCTCTCTCCAGCCGAGCTCCTTCGCTCCAATCCAAAATGACCTTGCCTGTACGGCCGCTCGCCGCCGTGTCGAAGGCGGCGTCGAAGTCCCGGTACGAGAACCGGTCGGTGATCACGGGGGAGAGGTCGAGCCCCTTCTCCAGCAGCACGGACATGTTGTACCAGGTCTCGTACATCTCCCTGCCGTACACGCCCTTGATCGTGATCATGGAGGTGACGACGGTCGCCCAGTCGACGGCGAACTCTCCGGCGGGTAGCCCCAGCATGGCGATCTTCCCGCCGTGGGTCATGCTCGCGATCATGTCGCGCACCGCCACCGGGTTGCCGGACATCTCCAGCCCGACGTCGAAGCCCTCGCGCAGGTGGAGCTGGCGCATGCCCTCGGCGATGGAGGAGCGGGAGACGTTCAGTGCCAGGGAGACGCCGAGCTTGCCCGCCAGGTCGAGGCGCTCGTCGCTGACGTCGGTGATCATCACGTTGCGCGCGCCGACGTGGGTGGCCACGGCCGCCGCCATCAGGCCGATCGGGCCGGCGCCGGTGATCAGCACGTCCTCGCCGACGAGGGGGAAGGACAGCGCGGTGTGCACGGCGTTGCCGAACGGGTCGAAGATGGCCGCCACGTCGGGGTGGACGGGGACACGGTGCACCCAGACGTTCGAGGCGGGCAGGGTGACGTACTCGGCGAAGGCGCCGTCCCTGTTGACGCCGAGCCCGATCGTGTTGGCGCACAGGTGGCGGCGGCCGGCCATGCAGTTGCGGCACTTGCCGCAGACGATGTGCCCCTCGCCGCTGACGAGGTCGCCGACGGCGATGTCCTCGACGCCGGGCGCGACCTCGACCACGTGGCCGGAGAACTCGTGCCCGACGATGAGCGGGAGCTCCAGCGTGTGCCGCGCCCAGTCGTCATATTTCCGTATATGTAGGTCGGTGCCGCAGATGCCGGTCCGCAGGACCCGGATCTTCACCTCGCCGGGGCCGACCTCGGGCTCGGGCACGTCCACCAGCCACAGGCCAGCCTCGGGCCGCTCTTTGACCAGCGCTTTCATAGCTCCCATCCCCCCTTGACGAACCTAGTGCACTGTGCCTGCCCGATACGGGACGTGTCCATCGAGGAGTTCTTAAGTGCCCCCTCAGCTCTGCTTCACGCGATCGCCGTACCTGGCAGAATTAGCCAAACTTCTTGGAATAACCGGTTGGAGGTGCGGGTGCGACAGCAGGGCGGTGACGCCTCTCTCCTGCGCAGGCTCAACTCGGCGGCGGTCCTGCGCATCCTGCGCGAGAGCGAGGTGGCCACGCTGTCGGAGCTGGCCAGGGCGGCCCGCGTGTCCAGGCCGACCGCCGAGGTGATCGTGGAGGACCTGCTCGCCGAGGGGTGGGCGGAGGAGTGCGGCGAGGAGCAGGGCGACCGCCAGCGCGGGCGGCCGGCCAGGCGGTTCAGGTTCCGCGCGGCGGCCGGGCACGTGGTGGGCGTCGGCGTGGGCGCGTCCAGGCTGCGGGCCATGGTCACCGACCTGAACGGCGTCGTCGTGGCCGCGCACCGGGTGCCGCACCACCCCTCGACGCCCGCCGCGGACCGGCTCGACGCCATCGCGGGCCTGGTCGGCGCGGTGGTGGCCGAGGCGGGGCTGACCGTGCCGGAGGTGGCGGCCGTGGGCGTCGGCACCACGGGCACCGTCGACGGCTCGGGCAGGGTGGTCAAGAGCGTCGCGCTGGCTGGTTGGACGGGGCTCGACCTGCGAGGCGAGCTGTCCCGCCGCATATCGGCGCCGGTGCTGGTGGAGAACGACATGCGGCTGGCCGTGCTGGCCGAGCACTGGCGCGGCCAGGCGCGAGGACGCCAGGACGTCGTCTACCTCTTCACCGGCAGCAGGCTCGGCCTGGGCCTGCTCATCGGCGGCAGGCCGCACCGCGGCGCCCACGCGGCCTCCGGCGAGATCGGGCGGCAGTCCGGCGACCACTGGCGGGCCTACCGGCACATGAGCGAGTACGCGATCTCGGTGGAGCCGGGCGAGATGCGCTCGCAGCGGGAGGCCGCGGAGTTCGCGATCGAGCGCGCCCGCGCGGGCGACGCGCAGGCCGGGCGCGCGGTCAGGGACTTCGCCCGCCACCTGGGCGAGGGCCTGGTCACCGTGGTCAACCCGCTGGACCCGGAGATGGTGGTGATCGGCGGCAGCCTGGCGAAGGCCGGTGACCTGCTCATCGAGCCGATCAGGGAGCTGTTCTCGGAGGCGTGTATCTGTCCGCCGGTCGTGGTGGCCTCAGGGCTGGGCGGCGAGTGCATCGCGCTGGGCGCGGTCAGGCTGGCGCTCGACCACGCCGATCGTCTGCTCTTTACGCAGGCGTCCTGAAGAAATATGTCGGAAAGATGGCAGTATTGGTCATGTTTGCGTAGATCTGCATGATTTAAGCTGATGGCTTGGATAAATCAGCGCTGCCGGAAGGGGTACCTGTGGAAGACCTGCGCATCGGAGTGATCGGCCTCGGCCTGCGGAAGAGCCTCGCCCTGGCGGCTCACCGGCCGGGCGGGGGCGCGGTCGTGGCCGCCCTGTGCGACTCCGATCCGGCCGTGCTCAAGGCCCAGGCGGGCACGTTCGAGGCCGGCTTCCTCACGGAGGACTACCGCGAGCTGCTCGACCGCCCCGACCTCGACGCGATCGTGGTCAACACCCCGGACGACACGCACGAACGGCTGGCGATCGACTGCCTGGAGGCCGGAAAGGCGGTCTACCTGGAGAAGCCGATGGCGATCACGGTGGAGGGCTGCGACAACATCCTGCGCGCCGCCCGCCGCACCGGCACGCGCCTGTACGTGGGCCACAACATGCGGCACATGGGCGTGGTGCGGCTGATGCGCGACATCATCGCCAAGGGCGTGATCGGCGAGCCGAAGACGGTCTGGGTGCGCCACTTCGTCTCCTACGGCGGTGACTACTACTTCAAGGACTGGCACGCCGACCGCACCCGCACCACCGGGCTGCTGCTGCAGAAGGCGGCGCACGACCTCGACGTGATCCACTGGCTCGCCGGCGGCTACACGAGCAGGGTGAACGCCCTGGGCGACCTCATGCTCTACGGCGACCTGCCGCGTCGCGAGCCCGGCACGCCCCGGCCCGACGGGTGGCTGCGGGAGTACGAGTGGCCCCCCTCTACCCGTAGGAATCTGCACCACATCGTGGACGTCGAGGACGTGTCGGTGATGAACATGCGCCTGGACAACGGCGTCATCGCCGCCTACCAGCAGTGCCACTTCTCGCCCGACTACGTGCGCAACTACACGGTGATCGGCACCGAGGGCCGCCTGGAGAACTTCGGCGACGGGCCGGGCGACACGGTCAAGGTGTGGAACACGGGGCCCACCGGGTACCGGGAGGACTGCGACATCGCGTACAAGGTGCCTGCGGCGACCGGCTCGCACGGGGGCGCGGACGCGGAGATCGTGACGGAGTTCCTCAGGTTCGTCAGGGAAGGCGGGGCGACGGACACCTCGCCGGTGGCGGCGCGGATGAGCGTGGCGGCCGGATACATGGCCACGAGGTCGCTGCGGGACGGCGGCATGCCGTACGACGTGCCGCCGCTGGACGCGGACCTGGCGGCGTACTTCGACAACGGCCAGACGGAACCGGGGAGCGCGCCCGGACAGTAGACATATGTGGATATGTCTTTACGTGCTCGGATACGTGATGGTGATCAGGCGGCCTTCGGGCAACTCTTCGACGCATGCGCGAAGGCCGTCTACAACCATGCCTTCCGCCTGACCGGCAACTGGTCCACCGCCGAGGACGTGATGGCGCTGACCTTCCTGGAGGCCTGGCGCTTACGGGCGAAGATCGACCCCGAGGGCGGGTCGCTGCGGCCCTGGCTGCTGGGCATCGCCACCAACGTGCACCGCAACGTGCGCAGGGCCGCCCGCAGGCACGACGACGCGCTGGCCAGGATGCCCGCGGGCGAGACGGTGCCGGACTTCGCCGACGAGGTGGTGGGCCGCATCGACGACGCCGAGCGCCTGGCCGCCGTGCGCGCGGCGTACGGGAAGCTGCGCCGCCAGGAGCAGGACGTGTTCGCGCTGTGCGTCTGGGCCGGGCTCGACTACGCCCAGGCGGCCGAGGCGCTGGGCGTCCCGGTGGGCACGGTGCGCTCCCGGCTGTCGCGGGCGCGCAAGAAGCTCGCGACAGCCGGGGAACCGCCGCCGGGGAGGCGACAGGTAGTAGGTGACCGAGGCCCCGACAAGGAGGAGATCCGATGAACATGCCGGCTGAACGCGATCTTCCCGAGGGCCGTCACCGACTGCTCAAGGAGTTCGTCATGACCGAGATCGACCGGCGGCCCGGACGCAGGTCCCTCCGTTTCACCGTTCTGGCCTCTGCGCTGGCCCTGGCGGTCGCCGCCGCGGTGGCCGTCCCGGTGTTCCTGGGCGGCTCGCCCGCCTACGCGGTGTCGGAGCTGCCCGACGGCCTGATCCGCATCGACATCATGGAGGCCAAGGACCCGGACAAACTGGAGGCGGACCTGCGGGCCCTGGGGGCGGACGTGGTCGTGGACTACATCCCCAGGGGCAAGAAGTGCAGCCCGCAGCCCCGCAGCAGCCACTTCCTCAGCGTCGAGGAGGCCCCGCTGCACGTCTTCCCCACGCCGGAGGAGTACCTGCCGGGCTTCGTCATCGACCCGGGCGTGATCGGGCCGGGCCAGACGGGCGTCCTGGAGTTCAGCGTCCTGGAGCACCCGAACGGGGGCGTCGTTGCGGGCATCTGGGCGAAGGTGGGTGAGGGGCCGATCGCCGAGTGCGAGCTGGTGGACACCACGGAGGCGCCGCTGTCGCACTGACCGCCCGCACCCGGCGAAGGGCGGTCAGCCGCTCGGCCTCCGATCGCTCGCGCCCGGCGGCGGAGGCTCAGCCGCTCGGCCTCCGATCGCTCGCACGCGGCGGCGGAGGCTCAGCGCTCGGCCTCGGAGTGCTTCTTGTCCAGGTCGGGGAAGGGCGACGGCTCGCTGACCTTCTGCGTGATCTGCCGCGGGCCGTTCGGGCTCTCCGCCTCCTGCGCGTCGGCGACGGCCTCGGCCGCCGCTTCGGCCGCCTTGGCGGCCTCCTCCTCGGCCGCCGAACTCTGCGGGACCTCCTCGCGCGTGGCCGCCGACCGCGGCAGCGCCTCGGTGAACGCCTTGGAGACGCCCTGGAGGGCCGAGGTGACCTCGCTGGGGATCACCCAGAACGTGTTGCCGTCGCCCTGCGCGAGCTGCGGCAGCACCTGGAGGTACTGGTAGGCCAGCAGCTTCGGGTCGGGGTCGTTGCGGTGCACGGCCTGGAAGACCTGGTCGATGGCGCGCGACTGGCCCTCGGCCTCCAGGATGGCGGCCGTGCGCTGGCCCTCGGCGCGCAGGATGCGGCTCTGCTTGTCGCCCTCCGCGGTGAGGATCTGCGACTGGCGCTGGCCCTCGGCGTTCAGGATGGCGGCCCGCTTGTCGCGCTCGGCCCGCATCTGCTTCTCCATCGCGTCCTTGATGGTCTTCGGCGGGTCGATGGCCTTGATCTCGACGCGGTTGACGCGCAGCCCCCACTTGCCGGTGGCCTCGTCGAGGACGCCGCGGAGCTGGCTGTTGATGGTGTCGCGGGAGGTGAGGGTCTTCTCCAGGTCCATGGAGCCGACGACGTTGCGCAGCGTGGTGACGGTGAGCTGCTCGACGCCGGTGATGTAGTTGGCGATCTCGTACGCCGCCGCCCGCGGGTCGGTGACCTGGAAGTACAGGACGGTGTCGATCTCGACGACGAGGTTGTCCTCGGTGATGACGGGCTGCGGGCGGAAGGAGACGACCTGTTCACGCAGGTCGATCATGGTGTAGACGCGGTCGATGTACGGGATGACGAAGTTCAGCCCCGGTTTGAGCGTCCGGTGGTAGCGGCCGAGGCGCTCGACGTTGCGGGCCCGGGCCTGCGGAACGATCCGTACGGCTTTGAGCAGGGTCATCGCTGCGAAAAGTATGATGAAGAGTCCGACCAGCAACAGCGGATCCATCAGTCACTCCCGGGGATATACGAGGGCTGTCGCCCCCTCGATCTCGATGATGTCGACGGTCGCCCCGGTGGGGATCACGAGCGTCTCGTCGTAGGCGCGCGCCGACCATTCCTCGCCCCCGATGCGCACACGGCCGTCGCGGCCCGTCACTTCGGCCACGACGTACGCGGGTTTACCGACGAGCGCTTCCACCCCGAACCGCTGCAGCGGCGGCTGGTTGATATGACGCATCGCGATCGGCCTGAGCACGAGCAGGCCGGCCGCCGAGGACACGGCGAAGAAGATCAACTGCAGGGGGACGGGCAACCCGATGGCCGCGGTGGCGGCGGTCAGCAGAGCCGCGACGCCCAGGAGGCCGAGTGAGGCTGTGAGTGTGAAGATTTCGGCCACGCCGAGGACGACTGCGAGGATTATCCAGATGATCCATTCATCCATGTCCTGGCCCTCCTGATGGGACAACGGGCCTGTGTCCGCGAGTGGTTCCTCCCCCCTCTACCGTAATCCCGATATCACCGCTTCGGCACCCATCCACCTGCGTCGCGCATTTCCCGCAGCGCGCTTCCCTGTTGCCATTTCTCCCACGGGAGTTGCCAGAAACCCCATCCGTTGTCCCATTCCAGGACGCGATCGGTCCCGGTGATCGTCACGGGGTCGCCGCGCAGCGAGGTGGCGTAGAACCAGGCGGCCTGGTCGGGCCTGGCGTTGACGCAGCCGTGGCTGACGTTGGACCGGCCCTGGGCCCACACGTTGTCCTTGGCGTGCACGTATTCGCCGCTGTTGGAAATGCGGACGGCGTGGTCGATCATCAAGTCGTAATATCCGGGGTCACCCTTTTCGCGGCCGGGGGAGATCATGCGCACCGGGTTTCCCTTGTCCATGGTCAGGTGAATGCCGCTGGTCGTGGTGTATTCGGTGGTGGTGGCCATGCCGGCGCTGATGGCCATGCGCTGCGCCGCCTTGCCGTCGCGCAGGACGAGCATCTGGTGGGTCCTGGTGTCGATGGAGCTGGTCTGCCTGCGTCCGACGATGAAGGAGAAGGTGGAGTCGGTGGCGCCGTGCAGGCCGTCGCCCGCGCGCACACCGGCCAGGTGCGCCGTGACCGTGACCCGCTGCCTGGACGGCCACCACCGCCGGGTGCGGTAGACCACCTGCGTGTCGCTGGTCCACCGCCAGGCGCCCTCGACCGGCGACTCGGCCCGCACCTCGAGTGCGCGCTCGACGGCCGCCTTGTCCTCGATGGGCGCGTCGAAGTCGATGACGACGGGCATGCCGACGCCGACCGTCTCGCCGGGCAGCGGCGCGGTGGCGGCCACCTGGAACGTCCTGGCGGCGGTGCGGGTGCGGATGCGGCCCATGGCGACCGTGGCGGGCGCGCCCTCGCGGGTGGCGGTGGCGGTCACGGTGTATTCGGCCCCCGGCCGCAGGGTCCAGTCGGTGCGCCAGGTCGTGCGCGTGTCGTCGAGCTTGCCCGGCACCGGCTCGCCGCCCTCGTAGACGAGCACCTGGGTGAGCGTGCCGCCCTGCACCTTGACCAGCAGGCCGCGGTCGGTGCGGGCGCGCTTGGAGTCGAACGGCGGCCAGACCTGCACGGTGGGCGGTGAGGCGGGCGGCTCGGCCGGGGCCGAGCCGCAGCCGCTGACCAGGAGCAAGCACCCGCAGACCAGGACAAAGGCGACACAAAGGGTCGCGGCGTGCCGCATGGAACTCCTGCTCTCCGAGGGAAGGGTCGTCCTAGGGTAGCGGTGAGTCACCGTGCAAGCACGCCGAGTCAGCTATCCGACAGTTCCGGAAACCTCCCCCAAGCTCAGGCCGGCGGCGGTGGCCCTGATCGTCACCGTGTCGCCGTCCTGCAGGAACGTGCGCGTCTCGCCGCCCGGCAGCTTGATCGGCTCGTCGCCGTTCCAGGTCAGCTCGATGAGCGAGCCGCGCTGGCCCTGCTCGGGCCCCGAGATCGTGCCGCTGGCGAACAGGTCGCCGGTCCGCAACGAGGCGCCGTTCACGGTCAGGTGCGCGAGCATCTGGTCGGGCGTCCAGTACATCGCCGAGTACGGCGGGCGCGACACGACCTCCCCGTTCAGCAGGATCTCCAGCGCGATGTCCAGGCCCCAGTCGGCCTGCCTGCGCAGGTAGCCGACAGGCTCGGGGCTCTGCTCCCGGCCGGGGATCCTGGGCAGCGCCTCCAGCGGCGTGACCCACGGCGAGACGGACGTGGCGAACGACTTGGCCAGGAAAGGCCCCAGCGGCACGTACTCCCACGCCTGGATGTCGCGCGCGCTCCAGTCGTTGACCAGCGTCACCCCGAACACGTGGTCCTCGAACGCCCCGGCGGGCGAGCCCATCGAGGTCGGCACGCCCACCACGAACCCCAGCTCCGCCTCGATGTCGAGCTTCCCGCACGGCCCGAACACCCCGGCCCCGAGCTGCCCCTGCGGACGCCTGACCGGCGTGCCCGACACCACGACCGTGCCCGCCCTGCCGTGGTAGCCGACGGGCAGGTGCCGCCAGTTCGGCTGCAGCGGCTCCGAGCCGGGGCGGAAGATCTTGCCGATGTTGCTCGCGTGGTCGATCGAGCAGTAGAAGTCGACGTAGTCGGCCACCTCGAACGGCAGGTGCAGCCGCACCTGGTCCAGCGAGATCAGGTGCCGCTCCGTGACCGACCTGTCGGTGGTGAGCTTGTTCTGGATCAGCGCCCTGGTGTCGTGCCAGGCCGCGCGGCCCCTGGCCATGAACGGGTTGAGCGACGGGGCCGCGAAGACCTCGTCGTGCAGGGCGGCGGCCAGGTCGAGCACCTTGTCGCCGTACCGGACGCCGACCCTGGGCTGCTGCCCAGGGCAGGAGAAGACGCCGTACGGCAGGTTGTCCACGCCCCAGCTCATGAGATCAGCCCCAGTGTCCGCAGGTCCTCGATGGGCGCGTTGGTGCTGCACGAGCCGTAGCTCACCAGCAGCTTGCGCGCCCGCTCCGCCGTCTCGCGCGGCACGGCGTTCGCCATCCGCACGAGGTGGCCGACGTCGGTCGTGCGCAGCGCGGGCACCGGGTCGCGGCCCTCCACCGCCTCGCAGACGCTCAGCAGCAGGTTCAGGAAACCGTGCCGGTCCACGCCGAGCGACGGGTCGAAGTGGCGGACGGCGTGGTGCAGCCCGGCCGTGGCCTTGAACGGGATGCCGTTCTCCGCGCACGACTTGATGAACTGCCCCAGGTGCTCCGCGGGAGGGAACGCCTCGGCCGTGGCGCCGCCGCAGCGCACCTTCAGCCCGACGCCGTCGGGCACGTCCATGGCCGTCTTGCGCGCGGGCACCTCGGCGAACAGCCGCACGCCGTCGCGCAGCGCGAGCCGTCCGGCCAGCTCCTCGACGGAGGTGTCGGGCGGCAGCGGAATCTCGACGTAGTCGACCGGCAGGTCGCCCCAGTCGGGCAGCGTGCTGGTGTCGGCGATCAGCCCGATCCTGCGCGGCCGGTAGTCCATGCCGCGCAGCCGGTCCAGGCGGCTGGCCGGGCAGAGGAAGCGGTGGGTGAGCACCTGGCTGCCGCGCTCCAGGTCGCGGCGGTTGCGCGCCAGGGCCTCGTCCATGTGCAGGGACGTCGGCGGGAACAGGCCCGCGTCGTCCACCAGTGCGGTGAAGAGGCTCGTGGCCGTGGAGATGGTCATCGGGCCCAGGTCCAGGCGTATCCGGGGTCCTCGCAGGACAGCGCGTCCTGGCCGAGGTCGAGCGGGCGGAAGGTGTCCACCATGACGGCCACCTCGCTGGTCGTCGTGACGCCGCGCGAGACGGCGTCGATCACGGCCTCCACCGCGCCCGGCTGTGGCCCGTGGGTGAAGCCGGCCGGGTGCAGCGAGATGGAGCCGACGTCGATGCCGGAGCCCGCGCGGGCCGAGTAGTCGCCGCCGACGTAGAACATGAACTCGTCGGAGTCCACGTTGTGATGGTTGTACGGGATCGGCACGGCCTCCGGGTGGTAGTCGAGCGGCCTGGGGCAGAACGAGCAGATCACGAACCCCGGCCCCTCGAACGTCTGGTGCACCGGCGGCGGCGCGTGCGTCTTCTTCACGATCGGCTCGAAGTCGTCGATGTTGAACGCGAACGGGTAGAGGTAGCCGTCCCAGCCGACCACGTCGAACGGGTGGTGGCGGTAGACGAGCCTGGTCAGGCCGCCGCGCGTGCGGACCAGGACGGGCACCTCCTCGCCCTCGACGACGTGCGGCTCCGACGGGGCGCGCAGGTCGCGCTCGCAGTAGGGGGCGTGCTCCAGGAGCTGGCCGTACTGCGACAGGTAGCGCCTGGGCGGCCTGATGTGCCCGGCCGCCTCGATGGCCAGCACGTTGACCTGGCCCTCTGGCACCCAGCGGTGGATGGTGCCGGTGGGGATCACCACGTAGTCGCCCTCGGCGGCGTCGATCACGCCGTACGTGGACTCGAAGCGCACCCGGCCGCGCTGGACGTATACGCACTCGTCGCCCATGGAGTTGCGGTAGTGCTCGCTGGGCCGGTCGCTGGTGGCGTACGACAATCGGACGTCGCCGTTGCCGGCCAGCGTCATCCGCCCGCTGACCAGGTCGCCGGCGCTTGTCAGGTCCTGGGTGCGGAAGTGGCGTGGTGAGAGCGGCAGGTTGGGCTCCAGCCGCGCTCGCACGGCCGGGGTGACCGCCTCGGCCTTGATGATCGCGGTCGGCAGGTGGCGGTGGTAGAGCAGCGAGGAGTCGGACGAGAAGCCCTCCTCGCCCATCAGCTCCTCCGCGTACAGGCCGCCGTCCGGCCGCCTGAACTGCGTGTGCCGCTTCCTCGGCACCTCTCCCACGAGCCGGTAGTACGGCATCGGCCCCTCCATACCTGTCCGACTATCGGACGGATGTGTCCACTATCTGTGACTACCGTCCGCTATCCCCGAGGAGATGTCAACCCAGGGCAGCGGCCAGCTCGGCCGCGGCGGCCACCACGCGCGGCCCCGTCGACTCCTCCAGCGGCCCGAACGTCACCACCCCCACCGACGCCTCCAGCCACGGCAGACCGGTCACGGGCGCGGCGACGCCCCGCGCCCCCTCCTGCAACTGCCCCTCCGTGACGAAGTAGTCGTGCCGCCCCTCCCGCAGGGCCAGGATCGCCTGCCCCGCCGCGCCCCTGGCCAGCGGATGGCGAGAGCCCTCGCGGTAGGCCACGTGCATCCGCGTCCAGGACGGCTCCACCACCGCGACGGCCAGCCCGTCGTCGCCCTCGGCCACGGTCAGGTGCGCGGTCGCGCCCACCTGCTCGGCCAGCCGCCGCAACGTCGGCACCGCCGCCGCGCGCAGCAGCGGCTGAACGGCCTGCGCCAGCGCCAGCACCCCGAACCCGAGATGCACCCGCCCCTCGGCGTCCCTGCGCACGAAACCCTCGCCCAGCAACGTCGTGAGCAGCCGGTACACCACGGGACGGCTGAGCGACAGCTCGGCGCTCAGCTCGGTCGGCGTTCGCCCGCCCTTGCCGTCGGCGAGCAGTCGGAGCAGGCGGAGCCCGCGCTCCAGGGTCTGAGCTGATTCAGCGGCCATGCGACCGATTATGGAGTGACGCTCCGCGGTGAAGGGGGTACGTATCGGCGTAGAAGAGCCGGGGGGTAATGATGCGGCAAAGGTGGGTTCTCCTGCTTGCCGGGGCGGCGATGTGCGCTCTTTCGCCTGCCATGCCGTCGCTCACCACCCCCATGGTCCAGGTGTCCAGGGAGACCCCCGCCGACGAGAGCCTGGTCGAGGACACGTTCTACGTCACGGTCGGCATCGAGGTGAGCCAGTTCCTGCTGCCCACGGCCAAGGGCGTCACCTTCCGCCCCGCCTACCTCGCGGTCGGCGTCCAGGTCGACCAGGGCGGCCGGCTGTACGGCAAGCCGCAGCGCTCCGGCACGTTCGTCGCCACGGTGCAGGTCTGCTCGGGAGGCTCGTGCCGTGAGCAGGACGTCACGCTCGTCGTGCTGGCCAACGTGCCGTGGGAGCCGCGCGAGCTGACCTTCCCCGGCAGGGCGGGCACGGCGCTGAACGGCGAGATCGGCATCAACGGCGGCCCCGCCGGGGTGGTGCCCACCTTCACCGTGACCGACCACGACAAGGTGCCGGAGGGCGTGAGCATCGGCCCCGACGGGCACGTGGGCGGGGTGCCCGCCAGGCCCGGCATCTCCGAGGTGCCGGTGCGCGTCTGCGTGGCGGGCAACTGCGCGGGCGTGGTCGTGCGGCTCATCATCGTCTGAGTCTTGTGGCGAGCCCTGGTTACCGGTCACGGTGGTCTCATGAAATCGGTCATTGTGGTCGGAGCGGGCATTTGGGGGTCGTCACTGGCGTTGCGGCTGGCCGAAACCGGCTGGCGGGTGACGCTGGTCGAGCAGCACAAACCGGGGCACGTACGGCAGGCCAGCGCGGGTGAGACCCGCCTGCTGCGCTGCGCGCACGGAGCCGACGACTGGTACGCCCGCCTCGCCTGGGAGGCCAGGGACGGCTGGCGGCGGCTCGGCGAGCGAGCGGGGGAGGAGCTGTACCTGGAGGCGGGCATGGTGTGGCTGGCCAGGACCCCCGACGGGTGGGAGCGCGCCAGCGCCCGGGTGCTCAAGAGCCTGGACATCGAGTGCGTGGAGCTGGACCCGGCCGACGGCGGCAGGTTCTTCCCCAGCTTCAGCGGCGACGGCCTCAGCTTCCTGCTCTGGGAGCCGAACGCGGGCGTGATCAGGGCCAGGCGGGCCACCCAGGTCACCGCCGGCCTGGCCCTCGACGCCGGCGTCCGGCTGGTCAGGGCGCGGGCGCTGCCCGTACCGGACAAGAGCGCGGTAGAGATCGACGGCGAGATCCACCGCGCCGACCGGGTCGTGTGGGCGTGCGGCGCCTGGCTGCCCCACCTCTTCGACGGCCTGCCGATCACCGTGACCAAGCAGGACACGCTGCACTTCGCGGTGCCGCCCGCCTGGTCGGTCCCCGAGACCCCGGCCTGGGTCGACTACGACGCCTCCGCCTACGGGCACGGCGACGTGGACGGCGCCGGCATGAAGTCCACCTCCGACGCGGAGGGGCAGCCGTACGACCCCGAGCACGGCAGCCGCCAGGTCGACGCGGACAGCGTCGAGCGGGCCGCGAGCTACCTGGGCCGCAGGTTCCCCGCGCTGGCGCGGGCGCCGGTGGTGTTCAGCCAGGTCTGCCAGTACGCGCTCACCCCCGACGCCGAGTGGCTGCTCACCGAGAGATCGCCCGGCGTGTGGCTGCTCGGCGGCGACTCGGGGCACGGGTTCAAGCACGGGCCGGCGCTGGCCGCGTACGTGGCGGGGGTGCTGGACGGCGCGCACGCGCCGGAGCCGCGCTTCGGGCCGCGGGAGCGTCTCCCTACCCGTGGCCTGCGGACGAGCGGCCAGGTGGGGTAGGGCGCGCCCCACCGCAAGTCGGGGGAGCGCGGGCATGATCTGGATCGGGTGCGCGACGGAGACTGCGGTATCACCACTTCTCCGGAGGTTTCCACCATGAGCACCTCTGTCATGAGGACCGAGACGGCCCCGCCCGTCGTGCACACCGCCGCCATGCTGTGGCTGTCGGCCGTCGCGTTCGGCGCGTTCGAGGCCGTGCTGATGATCGGCAGTCTGCTGTACGAGGGCACGCCGGTGCTCGGGCTGCTGCCGCAGGCCGGGTTCCGGCTGGCCGTGTTCGCCGGGGCGGTCTTCCTGGCGCTGAAGCTGAGAGGCGGCGCCGACTGGGCCCGCTGGGCGCTGGCCGGGACACTCGGCGTGTTCGGCACGCTCTCGCTGGTCAAGGAGCCGATCGAGTGGCTGGTCGCGGGCGGCTCGATCACCGAGGCGATGGCCGGGGCCGACGCGATGGCGTGGGTCTTCGCGGCCAGCCGCGTCCTGCACGTGCTGGCCGTGCTGGGGGCGGTGACGCTGATGTTCCAGCCCAGGGCCAACGCCTACTTCAGATCGGCGTGAGCGGCCGCCTGCGGCTGCGGCGCACGCAGGTTCCTGACCCCCGGCGACAGCAGCGCGGCCAGCGTGGCGACCACCACGATGACCGCGCAGCCCAGCAGCGACTCCTCGGTGCCGAACCAGCCCGCCGCCGGGCCGGCCAGCAGCAGCCCGATCGGGCCGAACATCATCGAGCCGAGGATGTCGTACGAGCTGACCCGCGACAGCGACTCCGCCGGGATCTCCCGCTGCATCGTGGTCTGCCAGAGCACGCCGAACACGTCGAAGCACACGCCGAACACGAACGCCCCCGCCACGATCAGCCACAGCGGCGCGTCCAGCCCGAGCAGCAGGTACGGCAGCGCGGTCGGCAGGCACAGCAGCACCGCGACCAGGATCGGGCGGCTGGGGCGCAGCCGCAGCGAGATCAGCACCCCGGCGATCGTGCCGACCGCCTCTCCGGCCAGGAACCCCGACCAGGCCAGCGGGCCGCCCAGGCTCTGCTTGGCCAGCAGCGGGCCGAGCACGCCGTGCGCCGCCTGGATGGCCATCACCATCAGCGAGAACTGCGCGACCACCACCCAGATCCACTGCCGCGAGGCGAACTCCCGCCAGCCGTCCCGCAGGTCGGCCAGCACCGAGTGGGACTCGCCGCGCTGCCGGTCGCCGGGCGCCATCCGCAGCAGCGCGACCAGCACGCCCGCCACCGCGAACAGCGCGCCGCTCATCACCAGCGCCCAGCCCCCGCCGAACAGCACCACCATGCCGCCGCCGAGCACCGCGCCCGCGACCCGCGAGGCGTTCGCGCCCAGGCCGAGCAGCGCGTTGCCGGTCTGCAGCCGATCCAGGGGGACGACCTCGGGGATGATCCCGGTCAGCGCCGGGAACGTGACCGCCGTCGCCACCCCGGCCAGCGCCGACGCGGCGATCAGCGCGGGCAGCGGGGTCCAGCCGGTGAGCAGCATCGCGCCCAGGCAGAAGAACCCGGTCGCCATCAGGAACTCGCCCGCCATCATCACCCGGTGGCGCGGCAGCCGGTCGGCGATCACGCCGCCGGCCAGCATGAACAGGATCATGGGCAGCGCCTCGGCGGTGAGCACCGCCGACAGCGTGGAGGCGTCGGCGCCCGGCAGGTTGAGCACGCCGAACGCGAGCGCGACGGGCGCGAACGCGCTGCCGAGCACGGAGATCGTGCGCGCTGAGAGCAGGAGTGCGAAGCGACGGTCCTTGAGCAGGCCGAGATCGCCTAGATTGCCGTGCATTTTCGCAAACCCCCTGAAAGCAGCCAAACCCCGCCATTCTGCCGCAAGGGAATCCGTGATGTCGTCTGCTTATTTCCTTGTCACTTCGGCAACAACATCCGTCGCGGATTGTGCCGGCGCCTGGCAAGAATCGCGCCCGCTTCTCCCGTAATTTGCTAGGTCCTGCTCACGGTGAGGGGACCAGGCATGCGCGACGACATGTTGCTCGCACAGGTGGCCCGGTGGGCCCGCGAGATCCCGCAGGCGCCCGCGTACACGTTCGTCGACCACCTCGGCGGCGGCGCGCGGCACACGCTCACCTGGGCGCGCGCCGACCTCAAGGCCAGAGCGCTCGCCGTGCGGCTGCGCGAGCTGGCCGGGCCCGGCGACCGCGTGGCCGTCCTCCTGCCGCAGGGGCTCGACTACGTCGTCGCCATGATCGGCGCCATGTACGCGCGGCTCGTCGCCGTGCCGCTGTTCGCCCCCGGGCTGCCCGGCCACGGCGAACGGCTGGCCGGGGCGTACGCCGACGCCGACCCCCTCATCGTGCTGACCACCACCGACGCGCTCCCCGGCGTCGCCGATTTCCTGGCCACCGCCCAGGCGCCCAAGCACGTGCTCGCCGTGGACACCGTCTCCGACCTGCTGGCCGACGAGTGGGAGCCCGAGCCCGCCGGGCCCGACGACCTGGCCTACCTGCAGTACACCTCCGGCTCCACCCGCGCGCCCGCCGGCGTCGAGATCACCCACGGCAACCTCACCGCCAACGCCACCCAGCTCTGGGAGCTGTTCAGGGCCACGCCCAGGACCTCGGTGGCCGCGCTGTGGCTGCCGCTCTTCCACGACATGGGGCTGGTCGCCACCGTCGCGATGCCGATGATGGGCGGGAACCTGGCCGCGTTCATGGACCCCGTCGCGTTCGTCATGCGGCCGGTGCGGTGGCTGCGGCTGCTGTCGGAGCACGACGACGTGTTCACCGCCGGGCCCAACTTCGCCTACGAGTACACCGCCGCCCGCGTCACCGCCGAGGAGAAGGCCGGGCTGGACCTGTCCGGGGTGCGGGTCATGCTGAACGGGGCCGAGCCGGTGCGGCCAGGGGCGATCGAGGCGTTCGACGCGGCGTTCGGCGGGTGCGGGCTGCGGCCCGAGGCGCACACGCCCGCGTACGGGCTGGCCGAGGCCACCGTCTTCGTCGCCGCCACCGGGCGCGACGAGCGGCCGGTGACCACCGTCTTCGACCGTGACGCGCTGCGCGACGGGCGCGCGGTGCCCGCCGAGGAGGGGGCCGGGCTCGTGTCCTGCGGTCGGCCGCACGGCCAGCGGGTCCGCATCGTGTCCGGCAGGGCTCTGCAGGACGGGCAGGTGGGCGAGATCTGGGTGCAGGGGCCGAACGTGGCCCGCGCCTACTGGCGGGACGCCGCCCGCAGCGCGGAGGTGTTCGGGGCGGTGCTGGAAGGCGAGGAGGGCACCTGGCTGCGCACCGGGGACCTGGGCGTGCTGCACGACGGGCGGCTGTACGTCACCGGGCGGATCAAGGACCTGGTCATCGTGGACGGGCGCAACCACTACCCGCAGGACATCGAGGCCACCGTGCAGGAGGCGCACCCGGCCGTGCGGCGGGACCGGGTCGCGGCCTTCGGCCTATCAGGTGATGCGGGGGAGCGGCTCGTCGTGGTGGCCGAGCGGTCGCGGAGCGGGGAGGCGGCCGACGTGGCGGAGGTCGGGCGGGCCGTACGCGCCGCCGTCCGGAAATATCACGAACTATCGGTGCACGACTTCGTGCTGACCACCGCCGGAACCATCCCCAGGACGTCGAGCGGGAAGATCGCCCGGCGGGCCGCGCTCCAGGCGTACCTGGAGGGTCTGCTTGTTTGAGTCGGCGGGGCGGCTGGTCTACCGGAGCCGGTGGACGCTGCTGGCGCTCACGCTGGCGGCGGCCGTCCTCGTCGCGCCGCTCGGGCTGGAGCTGTTCGGCCGGATGGCCGATGGCGGCTTCGAGGACCCGCGCGCCGACTCCACCACCGCCGCCCGCTGGAACGACGAATGGTACGGCGGCCACGCCCCCGACGTGGTCGTCCTCTACCGGCACCCCACCGTCAAGGTGCGCGACGCCCGCTACAAGGCCGCCGTGCACGCCTCGCTGCGGGCGCTGCCGGGCCGGTACGTGCGGGCGATGGCCACGTACTGGACGACCGGCTCCAAGAAGATGGTCTCGCGGGACGGGCACGCGACGTACGCCGTCGTCACCCTCAAGGGCGACGAGCAGCGCGCCTACGCCGCCATCGCCGACCGGCTCAGGACCGTCGAGAACCTGTACGTGTCCATCGGCGGCTCCGTGCCCCTCCTCGACGAGCTCAACGACCAGACCGCCGCCGACCTCACCCGCGCCGAGGCCATCTCCATGCCGGTGCTGCTGGTGCTGCTCGTCGTGGTCTTCGGCAGCCTCGTCGCCGCCGGGCTGCCGCTGGTCGTCGGGCTGCTCGCGGTCCTCGGCGCGTTGGTGCTGCTGCGGCTGCTCACCTCCGTCACCGAGGTGTCCGTCTTCTCGCTGAACGTCGTCACCATGCTCGGGCTCGGCCTGGCCATCGACTACTCCCTCTTCGTGCTCAAGGCGTTCAGGGAGGAGATCGCCCGCGGCGCCACGAACGAGCAGGCCGTCGTGCGCACCATGGCCACGGCCGGGCGCACCGTCGCCTTCTCCGGGCTGACCGTGGCCACGGCGCTGCTGGGGCTGCTGCTGTTCCCGCAGATGTTCCTGCGCTCCATCGGGCTCGGCGCCGCCGCCGTCGTCCTCGTCGCCGTGGGGGCCGCGCTGATCGTGCTGCCCGCCGTGCTCGGCGTGCTCGGGCCGCGCGTCAACGCCCTGCGCATCACGCCCGACTTCGGGCCGCGCGGGCAGGGCGGCCTGTGGCACGCCGTCGCCACCAGCGTCATGCGGCGGCCCGTCCTTTACCTGGTGGCGGTGACCGCCGTGCTGGCCGGGCTGGCGGTGCCGTTCCTGCACGTCAAGTTCGGGAACGTGGACCACAGGGTGCTGCCCGCTGCCTCCGAGAGCCGCCGCGTCGCCGAGACCCTCGACCGGGACTTCGCCCGCAACGCCATGGCCGCCATCGACGTGCACGTCCTCGTCGAACGCACCTTCACCGACGACCCGCCCCTCCCAGGACCGCTCGGCCAGGGACACACCCCGATCAGCGCCGTCACCCCCGTCAGCCCCGTGGACGTCCGGCCGCTGGTGCGGCGCCTGGGACGGCTGCCCGCCGTCACGGAGGTCGAGGTCGCCGGCCTGTCCCAGGACAACGGCGCTGTGCGGCTGGCCGTGCGCTACGCGGCCGACCCCATGTCGGACCAGGCCAGGGCGCTCGTCCGGGCCATCCGCGCCCTCCCGCCCGAGCCGAACGTGCGGCGGGTCGTCGTCGGCGGGCCCACCGCTGCCCAGCTCGACCTCCAGGACAGCCTGGTCGCCACGCTGCCGTGGATGGCGCTGGTCGTCTGCTCCGTCACGTCTGTGCTGCTGTTCGCCGCGTTCGGGTCGCTGGTGCTGCCGATCAAGGCCCTGCTGATGAACGTGCTCTCGATCGGGGCGTCGTTCGGGGTGATCGTGTGGGCCTTCCAGGACGGGCACCTCGCCTCTGCCCTCGACTTCACCTCCACCGGGGCCATCGAGGCGACCGTCACCGTGCTGATCCTGGCCGTGGTGTTCGGGTTGTCCATGGACTACGAGCTGTTCCTGTTGTCGCGGGTGCGGGCGGAGTGGGAGCGGACGGGGGACAACACGGCTGCCGTGGCGGCGGGGCTGCAGCAGACGGGCGGGGTGATCACCAGTGCGGCGTTGTTGTTGCTGGTGGTGATCGGGGCGTTCTCCACGGCCGGGATCACGATCGTGAAGTTGCTCGGGGTGGGGATGTTCGTGGCGATCGTGGTGGATGCGACGTTGGTGCGTGCTCTGCTGGTGCCTGCTTCTATGCGGTTGATGGGCGGGGTGAACTGGTGGTTGCCGCGGTCGTGGCGGGCGTTCCACCGGCGCATCGCCCTCCGCGAGCCCACCCCCACCCCACCGCCCACCCCCGCGCCCCCGCCCGCGCCCGCGTCTGCGCTGCGTCCGGCTGCCGCGCCACACACGCCTGCGCCTGCTTCAGCCCCTGCACCCGCGCCACACCCGGCCGCCGCCGTGCCACCCGCCGCCGTGTCACCCGCCGCTGTGTCGCCTGCCGATGCGTCGTCCGGCGATGCGTCGTCTGCCGCTGGGGCGTCGGCTGATGCGTCGTCGCGTGCCGTCGCACCGTCGCCCTCCGAGGTCGTGCCACCGGCGGTGACCCTCAACGGGCGGCCGGCCGTCTTCGGCGCGGACACCGACCCCGTGCCGCTCACCGCCCCGATCCCCCGTCCCGACGCGAGCCAGCCCCAGGAGCGGCCGGGCTGGGTGCGGGTGGTGGAGAAGCGGGCCCGTGTGGTGCGCCCGCTGCCGGGCGGCGGCTGGACCTGGGAGGAGGCGGACGAGTGAGCCTGACCGCCACCACGACGGGGCAGCGACGCACCAGGGCCTGGCCGCTGCTCCTCGTCACGGGCCTGGCCGGTTTCATGACCACGCTGGACAACACGGTCGTCACCGTCGCGATCCCCACCATCCAACGCGACCTCGACGCCAGCCTGGCCGCCCTGGAATGGGTGGCGACCGGCTACATCCTCACCTTCGCGGGCCTCATGCTCGCGGGCGGCCGTCTCGCCGACGTCCACGGGGCTCGGCGGGTGCTGATGGCGGGGCTGGCGGCGTTCGCGGCGGCCTCGCTCGCGGCGGGCCTGGCGGGCTCGATCGGGGTGCTGATCGCGGCCCGCCTGGCGCAGGGGGCCGGGGCGGCGCTGATCCTGCCCGCGACGCTGGCCGCGCTGGCCGGGCGGGAGGAGCGGCAGCGGTCCATGGGGGTGGCCGTGTGGATGGCCTCCGGGGCGGCGGCGCTGGCGCTGGGGCCGGTGGCGGGCGGTTACGTCAGCCAGCACCTGCACTGGAGCTGGGTGTTCCTGGCCAACGTGCCGCTGGGCGCCGTCATCATGGCGCTGGCCGCGGTGGCCGTCCCGCCGGGTCCTGCCCGCCCGGACGCACGTCCAGCCGGAGCCCGAGCCGGTGGCGGTGGCGGGGTCGGTGGGGGGGAGTTGGACGGGGCCGGGGTGGTGGCGTCGGTGGTGTGCCTGGCGGCCGGGACGTTCGCGTTGATCCACGGCGGCGCACACGGATGGACGTCACCGGCCGTCGTGGCGGCGGTGCTGGTGTGTGCGGGCGGCGGGGCGGCGTTCGTGGTGGCCGAGCGGCGGGCCAGCGAGCCGATGGTGGATCTGGCGCTGTTCAGGGTGCGGAGCTTCGCGGGCGGGGTGGCGGCGCAGGTGCTGTGGGGGCTGGGGGTGAACGGCGTGTTCTTCTACACGGCGATCTTCCTGCAAGGGGTGCTCGGGTTCACGCCGACGGACTCCGGGATGGCGTTCGTGCCGCTGGCGCTGCTGGTGGTGATCGTCACGCCGGTCGTGCCGCTGGTGGAAAGGTGGCTCGGGGCCGGTCGTACGGTGGCCGCCGGGCTGGCGCTCGTGGCCGGCGGGATGGCGCTGGCCGCGACCCTGGAGGCAGGGGACGGGTGGGGGCGGTTGCTGCCCGCCGTGTGCGCCATCGGGGTGGGCTCGGCGTTGACCATGCCGTTGGGGTCGGCGGTGCTGGGGGCCGTGCCGGAGTCGAGGGCCGGGGTGGCGGGCGGGATCTTCTCGGTGAGTCGTGAAATTTCGGGACTGTTCGGGATCGCGGCCGTGGGGGTGATCGTGCACGCGGCCGGTGCGTTCGCGGCGGGGTACGTGGTCGGGTTGCTGGTGGCGGCCGGGTTGGTGCTGGCCGGGGCACTGATCAGCCTGCTGGCCCTGCCATGAGTGCGCCTGCCATTGGGGCGCCTGTCGTGAGGGTGGCGGTCGTGAGGGTGGCGGTCGTGAGGGTGGCGGTCGTGAGGGTGGCGGTCGTGAGGGTGGCGGTCGTGAGGGTGGCGGTGTCATGAGGGTGGCGGTGCTGGGGCTCGGGTCGCGGGGGGACGTGCAGCCGTGTGCGGCGCTGGCCCACGGGCTGGCGGCGCGCGGTCACACGGTCACGCTCGTCGCGCCCGCCCGATACGCCTCCCTGGCACGACGCCCCGACCGGCACGCCATGCCTGAGGAGCGTGGGCCGGGCGTGACGTTCGCTCCCCTCAGCGTCGATCCAGCGCAGATCGTGGCGAGCGAGGAGGGGCGGCGCTGGCTGAGGAGCGGCCCGCTGGGGTTCGTCCGCGGCTTCAGGACCGTGGTGGAGCCGCTCGCCACCACCCTCGTCAAGGAGGTGGACGCCGCCTGCGCCCCCGCGGACCTGGTGCTCGCCCCCGCCCTCGGCGCCTTCGGCAGGCACCTGCACGACCGCTACGGCACCCCGTACCAGATCCTGCACTTCCAGCCCAGCGAGCCGACCCGCGAGTTCCCCAACCCCCTGATCCCGCTGACCACCCTGGGCCCTCTGGCCAACCGGGCCAGCTACGCGCTGGTCGAGCGCCTCGGCTGGCTGCTGCTCGGCCGCATGGTGAACAGGTTGCGGTCGAGCGTCTGGGGCCTGAGGCCGTTGCGCGGCAGCCCGTTCGCGGCGGATCGGCGGGCGCGGGTGCCGGTGTTGTGCGGGGTCAGCCCGCTGGTGGTGCCGAGGCCCGCCGACTGGCCGGAGCACGTGCACCTGACCGGCTACTGGCGGCTCCCGATGAAAGAAGGTGGGAGCGGGGATGTGGAGGAGTTCCTGGCGGCTGGGCCCAAGCCGGTGTTCGTGGGGTTCGGGAGCATGGTGCCGGACGAGCCGGAGCGGGTGGCGGCCGAGGTGATCGGGGCGTTGCGGCGGGCGCGGATGCGGGGCGTCGTGCAGGGGCTGCCGGTGGCGGAGGACGACGACGTGCGGGTGGTGGGGGAGGTGGCGCACGAGTGGTTGTTCCCGAGGACGGCGGCGGTGGTGCACCACGGCGGCGCGGGCACGACGGGGACGGCGCTGGCGGCCGGGGTGCCGAATGTGGTGTGCCCGTTCTTCTCGGATCAGCCGTTCTGGGCCAGGCGGGTGGCGGCGCTGGGCGCGGGGCCGCGGCCGTTGCCCGTGACCGGGCTGACCAGGGACGCATTGGCGGCGCGGCTGATCGACGCAGGTGAATGTCGGGAAAACGCCGCACGACTGGGACGGCTACTGCATGTTGAGCATGGCGTGAAGAACGCCGTAGATCTCATTGATCGTCCTTGATCGTCCGGATATTGTTCATATGCCCACGATCACCCCCTGGAAGTTAGGTGCCATGAGACGGCGGCTACGGCAGGTCTTCATCATCGGTCTCACCCTCTCGCTGCTGGGCATCGGCGGCCCCGCGTACTCCGAGGACGGCGACAGGAACTGCAACGAGGAGTTGCCCGCCGGCACCCCGTCGTACGTCGTGTGCACCTGGCTGAACACGCCGGAGGAGGCACTGGAGACCGCGATGTTCTGGCTCGGCAACGACGGCCAGAACATGGAGGACGCCGCCCCGATCCCGCCGATCATGATCGACTGCAGCGAGGAGGGCAACTCCTGCCCGACCGACTCCGAGGGCGACGGCCAGCTCCACGACGTCGACTCGCCTGACGTGCCGGGCGCCGAGGACGGCGGCACGCCGGAGTGCCAGACCGGCGAGCAGTGCTACGTCGACCCGAACACGATCACCGAGGCCGAGAAGACCGCCGCCCAGGCGACCCCGGCCGGCCAGGCCACCCAGGCGATGGCCCAGACCCAGACCACCATGCGGGTCTGGATCGACACCGAGCTCGCCGACGACTACAAGGCCGGCAAGCTCGCCGAGGCCGCCAAGAAGGTCGCCGCGCTGGTCGCCACGCAGCCCGGTGTCGTGGGTGTCAGGTTCACCTCGCAGCTCGGCTACAACCAGACCTTCGCCACGGCGGACGAGCTGGACAAGTTCGTCTCGGAGACGGCGACCGCGCTGCGCACGCTGCTGCCGGGCAAGAAGCTGGCCGCGCACACGGTGGTGCCGGTGCTCGGCTGCGGTGCCGACCAGACCTGCACGGCGGAGCTGACCAAGAAGTACCCGCTGCTCGACCCCGAGCGCATCGGCGCCTGGCTGAGCAAGGGCTACCTCGACCAGCTCGCCCTCGACAGCGGCCACTTCGCCACCGAGTACGCCACCTGGAAGATCGACGCCACCGCCGCCCAGCGCAACCAGTGGGCCCAGGTCCAGGCCCGCGCCTGGGACGCCTACGCGCAGATCTCCGCCGAGGACGCCTCCTTCGCCGCCGCGGGCTCCTCCGCGATGACCGAGGAGCAGGTCACCCAGGCGATCGCCGCGAAGATCGCCGCCCCGCTGCGGGACGACGCCGCCGAGACCGTCACCCTGTGGACGCGCTGGCAGAACGACCAGGGGCAGGTCAGCCGCGTGTACGGTGAGAAGTGGGCCGCCAACACCACGTGGGACCAGCTCAAGAAGCTCGGCACGATCAAGCCGCGGCTGGCCACCGTCTACGACCCGGCCCACCCCGAGGTCGACATGGCCACGGACCTGAAGAACCTGTCGGAGGTGTTCGGCCAGGTGTACCTGCACACCTCCTGAGTCTCGAACGACGCGAAGGGCCGGGCGCCGCCACGTGAGGCGGCGCCCGGCCCTTCGCGCTCGCAGCCGAAGCAGAGGCGGCGTCCGGCCCTTCGCTCTCAGCCGAAGTAGCCGTTGACGGTGGCGTTCGCCTGGTCGAGCGAGTTGACGTCCGCCTTGAAGGAGAAGATGGCGTCCATCGTCTCCGTCATCGTCGCCGTGATGTCGGCCCAGTGCTCGGCGATCGGCGCCAGGTGCGTGGTGCCCTGCTCGACGTGCATGGTGAACGGCCCGACGTCGATCCCGGCGTCCTTGAACGCCTGCTCGGCCTTGACCGTGGCCGTCTTGACCGCCGGGAACACGATGGCCTCCTTGGCGACGATCTCCTCCTGGCAGGCCGGGGAGCCGAGGAACTTGACCCACGCCCACGCCGCGTCCGGGTTGTCGGTGGACGCGGAGATGTTGTCGGCCAGGCCGTTGAAGAGGCTGGCCCGCTTACCGGTGGGCCCGATGGGCGTGGGGGCGAGTGCCGACTTGACGCCCTTGAGGTTCCAGTACGTCTTGGTGTTCCAGCTTCCCTCGGTGACCATCGCGTACTTGCCCGCCCCGTACGCGTCGATCTGCCCGACCCCGGAGCTGACGATGTCCATGGTCGGCATGTACCCCTTGTCGATGAGCGAGGTGAACCACTTGATGGTCTCCTTGAACTTGGGGTCGGCGTAGTTGAACTTCGAGGGCCACGGGTTCTTGTCGCCGTACTGCCAGCCGTTGCTCATCGTGTACTGGCTCCACTCGGTCTGCCCGAAGCCGGCGCCGCTGCCGTTGAGCCCGAGGCCGTAGACGGCCACGTTCTTCTTGTCGAAGCCGGGCTCGTCGCCGCGCTTGCCGTTCTTGTCGACGGTGAGGCGGGCGATGACCTTCTCGTACGTGCCGCCGTCCTGCGGGTTCCAGTTGAGCTCGGCCATCTCCTCGGGCTTGAGGCCGGCCTCCTTGAGCTTCTCGGTGTTGTAGATCACGGCCACGGTGTCGAAGTCCTTGGGCAGCCCGTACCGCTTGCCGTCCTTGGCGACCCACAGGTCGGCCAGGCCGTCCTGGTAGATGGACAGGTCCAGCTTGTCCTTGGTGACCTGCTCGTCGAGCGGCATGATCTGGCTCTGGGCGGCCAGCTCGGGGTAGCGCGACAGGTGGCCGACGAAGACGTCGGGGGCGGTGCCGGAGACGAAGGCGGTGGTCAGCG
This sequence comes from Nonomuraea monospora, assembly GCF_039531895.1. Lineage (NCBI taxonomy): Bacteria > Bacillati > Actinomycetota > Actinomycetes > Streptosporangiales > Streptosporangiaceae > Nonomuraea > Nonomuraea monospora. Next base: position 185,659 of record NZ_BAAAQX010000013.1, on the reverse strand, counting down.
TGTTCCAGTAGTCGTCCCAGCCGTACTGGGTGATCTTGACTGTGTAGTTCGGGTTCGCCTTGTGGAAGGCGTCGGCGCAGGCCTGGTACTGGGGCTGCTGGGCGGTGTCCCAGAGCCAGTAGTCGATCGTGGCGGGCCCGGCGGCGGCCTGGGGCTCCTCCTGGGCGCCGCATCCGGCCAGCAGCAGCACCGCCGCTCCCGTGACAGCAAGACAACGCTTCATCACAACAAACCTTCCGTGGTGGGGGGCGGCGCTCACTTGACGCCGGTGTAGCCGATGGAGTCGATGACGCGGCGGCCGAGCACGGCGAACAGCGCCATGATCGGCAGTGCGGCGAAGAGGGTGGCGGCCATCAGACCGGCCCAGTCGGGGCTGCCCTGCGGCGTCTGGGAGCGGAAGATTCCCAGCGCCACGGTGAGCACCCGGACGTTCTCCGCCTTGCCGACCAGCAGCGGCCAGAAGTAGTCGTTCCAGCTCGTGATGTAGGTGAGGATGGCCAGCGTGGCGATGGGCCCGCGGCTCATCGGCAGCACGATGCGGAAGAACGTGCGCACGTGCCCGGCCCCGTCGATGCGGGCGGCCTCCTCCACGCTCGCGTTGATGCCGAGGAAGAACTGCCGCAGGAAGAACACCGCGAACGGCGTCATGAGCAGGTGCGGCAGCACGATCCCGACGAACGTGTTGAGCAGCCCCAAGTCCTTGATCAGCACGAAGTTGGGCAGCGTGGTGAAGATCGGCGGCACCATGAGCGCGGTGACGAACAGCGTGAAGACGGCGTTCCTGCCGGGCCAGCGCAGCCGCGCGAAGGCGTAGGCGGCCAGCGCGCCGAAGAAGACCTGCCCGGCCGTGGTGACCGTGGAGACGATGATCGAGTTGCGCAGGTAGAGCCAGAAGTTGACGGTGCCGCTCGACCCGCCCTCCGCGACTGCCTCCGCGGTGCTCGACAGGCCGAGCACCCGGCGGTAGGCGCCGAGCGTGAAGTCCACGGGCAGCAGGTCGGCGGCTCCGGCGGCCAGCGCGCGGGTGTTGGAGAAGGACGTGCGCAACATCCAGTAGAACGGGAACAGCGTCACCAGCATGACCACCACGAGCACGGCCCAGCCGGCCACCCGGCCCCAGCGGATCCCGGCCATCACGAACTCCTCAGATCGGACTCGCCGGCGCGGGACAGCCGCAACTGCAGGTACGCGACCCCGGCGAGCAGCACGAACAGCACGGACGACAGCGCCGCCGCGTAGCCGAAGTTGAACCGGTTGAACGCCAGGTCGTAGATGTAGAAGTAGATGACCCTGGTGGCGTTGATCGGCCCGCCCGCCGTGGTGACCGCGATCGTGTCGAAGACCTGGAAGGAGCCGATCACGCTCAGCACCATGACCAGCGCCATCACGGGCCGCAGCAGCGGCAGCGTGACCCGCCAGAAGGTGCGCCACTCGGAGGCCCCGTCGATGGCGGCGGCCTCGTACACGCTGGGCGGGATCATCTGCAGCCCGGCGAAGATGAGCAGCGCCGTGTAGCCCATGTGCCGCCAGGTGTTGATCCCGGCGATGGTCGGGATGGCCAGGTCGGAGCCGAAGAACGCGACCCGGTCGAAGCCCAGCCACTCGATGACGTTGTTGACCACGCCGAGCTGGAAGTCCAGCATCCAGAACCACAGGAGGGCCACGATCACGTTGGCGACGAGGTAGGGCAGCAGCACGATCCCGCGTACGATCATCGACTTCGTCAGCCGGTACAGCAGGACGGCCAGCAGCATGGAGATCACCGTCTGGGAGACGATGTTGAGCACCACGTACTCGGCGGTGACCTTCAGCGCGTTCCAGAACAGGCGGTCGCCGAAGAGCTTCTGGTAGTTCTCCAGCCCGATGAAGCGGGGCGGCGTGAGGACGTTGTACTTGGTCAGGCTGAGGTAGGCGCCGCGGACGGCGGGCCAGAGGTAGAAGAGCGCGAAGCCGACGGCGGCGGGGAGGACGAACAGGACGGCGACGGGAAGGTCGCCGAGGCGGCGTAGGAGCGGGGGACGGGGGGTTGTGGGCACTGTCCCTGGCACTGGTCCGGACGGGGTGCGGGGGGCGGCGCGGACGGTATCACTGGTCATTCGACCTCCTAGTGCCCGCCGGCGGTTGATCAGCGGTGCAACAGCAGATGCTGGAGAGCGGTGACGGCCGCTCCCCTGGCCCACTCGTTGAAGGCGAAGGGCTTGACGGCGACCCGCACGGGGGCGGCCGTCCAGTGGGTGTGGGCGGCGAGGGCGGTGTGGAAGGCCCCCGCGCACACGTCGTACATGTGGACCGACTCGCCGGACAGGACGACGAGCTCGGGCCCGGTGATGTTGGCGACGGTGGCGACGACCTGGCCGAGGGCGGCGCCCGCCTCGTCGAGCACGCGGCGGGCGACGGGGTGGCCGTCGGCCGCCAGCGCGAGGCAGTCGTCGAAGGTGAGCTCTGGCCGGTCGATCGTGGTGGCGATCGAGCGGCGGATGGAGGGGGAGGAGGCGTAGGCGCGGGCGCAGCCGCGGTGTCCCCGCTCGCACAGGGGGCCACGGTCGTCGATCTGCAGGTGCCCGACGAGGCCGGTGGCGCCCGACCGCCCGGTGACCAGGCGGTCGCCGACGACGAGCCCGCAGCCGAGGCCAGCCCCGACGGTGACCAGCGCGAACGACGAGTGCCCCACGCCCTCGCCGAACCACTGCTGCACCGCCGTGAGCGCGCGCACGTCGTTGTCCAGCACGGTCGGCACGTTCACGGCCCGTTCGACCAGCTCGGCCAGCGGTAGCTGGCTCCAGCCGAGGAACGGCGAGGTGTGCACGACGGGGTCGCTGGGCGTGGCGGTGCCGGCCAGGCTGATGCCGACGCCCGACAGGGGACGGCCGGGCACGGTCAGCTCCGCGACCACCTCGGCGATCTGGCCGAGCACGTGGTCGATGTCGTGGCCGGCGAGCGGCCTGGACGTTTCGGCCTGGACGGTGGCCGCCAGGTCGGTGCGCACGGCGAACAGCTCGTCCTCGGTGAGCTTGATGCCCGCGAAGGACATGCGGGAGGCGTCCACCTGCAGCGGCTGCGAGGGCCGCCCGACGGTCGCCGGGCCCTCCTCGCCGGTCGCCTCCAGCAGGTAGCCCGCCTCGATGAGCGGCCTGGTCAGCTTGGTCAGCGCGGACGGCGACAGGGCGAGCCGCCGTGCCACCTCCGCCCTGGACAGGGGGCCGTGCACGAGCAGCTCGACGAACACGGAGCGCATGGCGTCGGTGAGGCGCACAGGGTCCGTGGCGGTGTGTGAGAACACGGGGACATGGTTGGGGTTATTTGTTGGGCTTGTCAAGTAAAGCCGTGGTGTGGATCACAACTTCGCGGGTTTCTCGCCAGGCTTTCATTGACCAAGTGCATTAAAGCGGGTTAGTCTCCAGCCGCCTGATCGATCCAGCAGCTCGGGGGACGCCGATGCCTGTAATCCCGCTCGACGACCACCATTGGGCGCTCACCACGCCCGCCTCCACGTACGTCATAGGCGTGGACCTCGACCCGGACACCGGGGAGGCCGCGCCACGGCAGACGTACTGGGGCCCTCGGCTGTCAGCCGAGGCCGCGCGGCAGGTCACCGCCCTGCCCAAACGGCACGTCTCCAGCTTCTCCACGCCCGCCGAGATCGAGGAGCTGCTGCCGGTGGACGGCGGCAAGCGGTGGGGCTCGCCCTCGCTGCAGGTCACCTTCGGCGACACGCGCTCGGTGGAGCTGCGCTTCGCCGGGTCGCGGCGGCACGACGAGGGCGGCGGCGCCGAGCGGCTGGACGTGCTGCTGGCCGACGCCCACCACCCGTTCGAGGTCGTGCTGTCGCTGCGGGTGCGCGACGACACCGACGTCATCGAGCGCTGGACCACCGTCAGGGCCGGCGCCGAGGCCGTGGTCACCCGCCTGGACTCGGGCAACTGGTTCGTCCCCGACGCCCCCGCCTACCGCTACAGCGGCGTGTTCGGCGCGTGGGCCGAGGAGACGCAGCTCCAGCGTGGCCTGCTGCCGGTCGGCGAGCTGGTCTTCACCAGCCGCCAGGGCATCACCAGCCACACGGCCAACCCCTGGGTGATGATCGACGCCGGCGCGGCGACCGAGGAGCACGGCGAGGTCTGGGGCGTCGCCCTGGCCTGGAGCGGAAGCTGGCGGCTGACCACCACGCAACGGCCGGAGGGCGGCGCCTGCGTCTCCGGCGGCTTCGGCCACGACGGCCTGCGCTGGACGCTCGCGCCGGGCGAGGAACTCGTCACGCCGCCCGCGCTGGGCCTCTACAGCGACGGCGGGTTCGGCGGGGCCAGCAGGGCGTGGCACGCGTACGCCCGCGGCCACGTGCTGCCGACCCCCGCCGAGGAGCGGCCGGTGCTCTACAACTCGTGGGAGGCCACCACGTTCGCCGTCACCGAGGCGCAGCAGCTCGACCTGGCCAAGACGGCGGCCTCGCTCGGCGTCGAGCTGTTCGTGATCGACGACGGCTGGTTCGGCCGCCGCGACGACGACACCACCTCGCTGGGCGACTGGTTCCCGCACCGCGAGCGCTTCCCCGACGGGCTGCGCGGCATGCTCGACGGCATCCGCGACCTCGGGATGCTGGTCGGCCTGTGGGTGGAGCCGGAGGGGCTGAGCAAGGAGAGCGAGCTCTACCGCGCCCACCCCGACTGGGCGCTGCACATGGAGCACCGCCGCCGCGACGAGAAGCGCGGCCAGCTCGTGCTCAACTTCGCCCGCGACGACGTGCGCGAGTGGGCGATCGGCTGGCTCGACGGCCTCGTCACCGACCTGCGCCTCGACTACCTCAAGTGGGACATGAACCGCCCGTTCACCCAGGCCGGCTGGCCGGAGCGGGGCGGCGACCAGGACCGCGTCTGGATCGACCACACGCGCGGCGTCTACGAGGTGATGCGGACGCTGCGCGAGCGGCATCCTGGCCTGCGCATCGAGTCGTGCTCGGGCGGCGGCGGCCGGGTCGACCTCGGCATCCTGCGCCACACCGACGAGGTGTGGCCGTCGGACAACACCGACGCCCGCGACCGGCAGACCGTGCAGCACGGCTTCTCCCAGCTCTACCCGGCCGGCGCCATGTCCGCCTGGGTCACCGACTCGCCCAACCCGACCACCCGCCGCGAGATGCCGCTGCGCTACCGCTTCCACGTGGCCATGGCGGGCGTGCTCGGCGTCGGCGGGAACCTGACGGAGTGGTCCGCGAGCGAGCTGGAGACGGCCGCCGAGCTGATCGCCCAGTACAAGCGGGTGCGCGCGACCGTGCAGCACGGGGCGCAGTACCGGCTGGCGGGCACGCCGGGGCAGGAGCGCTCCGCCGTGCAGTACGTGCTGGACGACCAGGTCGTGGTGCTCGTCTACAACCCGCTCGGCAACGCCAAGCGCGGGCCGCGCACGCTCAGGCTGACCGGGCTCGACCCTGAGGCCCTGTATGAGCTGGAGTCCGACGGCTCCCACTGGCACGGCGCCACCCTCATGGGCGCCGGGATCAGGCCCGCCGCGTGGGAGCCGATCGGGGCCGACCACCGCAGCGAGCTGGTGGTGCTCACGAAGCTGTGTCCTGGCCGTTAGGGTCTCGTGGGGGTGCCCGGCAGCCCTGTCGTCACTCCGGGAGGGCATGAGAGTTTGAGCCATGGGACGGGTCACCGGCCGCAAGCGGGAGGCGGGGCCCGCGTGGGGGTATCACCTGTAACGAAGGGGGCTTCACCATGGCCGAGAACTTCGCGGAACTGCCCGCGCCGTCATCGGTACGGCTGATCGACTTCGAGGAGGCGCGGGTCGTTCCCGGCATCGTGCCGAAGTCGTTCATCCTCATCGTCAGCGGGACGAAGCCGTACATCAACATGACGGTTTCGCTGTCCCCGCTCGTCTACATCAAGCAACCTGAGTACTGGGGCATCGAGGTCATCGGCTCGCTGCCCGGCATCGGGCTGCCCGCCACGGCCCCCTACACGGTGTCGCTGCCGCTCGACGGCATCCTCGGCACCAAGGGGATCGAGGTCATCGGGGCCAACAACCGCAAGACGTTCGACGTCCCGTAGGAGGCGATGTTCCGTATGACGCAGGCTGGGGACGCGCTCGCCGGCGAGGCCGTGCGACGCGCCCTGGCCAGCGTCGACGGCAGCGCCTACACCCTCCTGCCGGGCGGCGCGCGGCTGCCGCAGCCCGCCGACCCGGCCGTGGTCGCCGCCATGCTGCAACACCTGGAGGTGGAGCCGGGCCATCGGGTGCTGGAGATCGGCACCGGGTCGGGGTTCTCCGCCGCCGTCCTGTCGCGGCTGGTCGGGCCCGGCGGCCGGGTCACGACCGTCGACATCGAGCCCCGGCTGACCGGCAGGGCCGCGCGGCTGCTGGAGGGCGACGGCTGCCACAACGTGCGGCTGGTGACGGGCGACGGCACGCGCTGGGCTCCGGAGGCGCGCTACGACCGGGTGATCGCCTGGGTCGCGCCCGTACGGGTCCCCGACGTCTGGGTGCGGCAGGCCGTGCCGGGAGCCGTCATCGTCAGCCCGGTGCACCTCGCGCCGCTGGCCCGCGCCATGGGCGTGGTCCGCCTGCGCCGCGGCCCGACGGCCGTCCAGCTCACCGCCGACCTGCTGATGCCGGGCGGCTTCGCCGAGGCCAGGCCCGAGCCGCACGACCAGTGGCCGGTGCCCTCCTACGGCGTGGACGCGCTGACCCGCGACGCGGCCGGCCGCATGTGGTGGGTGGCCGCCGAGTGGCTGCGCGCCCACGAGCCGTTCGTCGGCATGCGGCTGCTCGAACTCATGATCACCGACGGGCGCGGCGAGCCGGGCTTGCCGGGCGTCGTCGACTTCCACGCCTACCTCATGGCCACCCGTCCCGACGGGCTGACCACGGCCGCCCTCGGCGACCAGGGCTGGGGCGTCGGCTGCTCGCAGCCCGACGGCGTGGCGCTGGTCGGCTCCGCCGGCCACCTGTTCCTGGCGGGCGACCCCGCCGCGACCGAGCGGCTCTACGCGTGGGTGCGCGACTGGCGCGAGCGCGGCCGGCCCGGCATGGCCGGCCTGGCGCCTGAGCTGCACCGGCGCGGCTCCGGCTGGGACGTGCGCGCGGTCGTCGCCTGAAGCGGCCTCGACGATCGGCCGCGCCGCCGTCCCGCGCCGGGAAGCCGGGGTCGTCAGGCGCCGAGCGCCTTGCGGATCATCGGGTACGAGCTCTTGAACTCCCTGATCCAGTACGGCCACGTGTGCGTGCCGTTCCCGTACAGGTGCAGCGTGTGCGGGATGCCCAGCCGCTTGAGCCGCTTGCTCAGCGCCTTGCCCGTGTACGCCGAGATCGGCTCGCCCAGGTGCGCCGGATGCCACGGCGAGCCCGGCGGGTCCAGCGGGCCGTTGAAGCTGTTGGTGCCGCTGGACAGGTAGAGGCTGACGCCCCTGAGGTTCGCGGCCAGGGCGAGGGGGTCGTTGGCGGCCCACACCCGCTTGTCGCGCTCAGGGTCGCCCCACAGGGACCGCGGGTCCTGCTTCTCGCTGGCCTGGGCGTTCATGATGACCGCGGGGATGCCGGGCAACCGGGTGGCCAGGATGCCGCTGTAGGCGCCCGCGAAGCGGAACATGCCGCGGTAGCGGGCGGCGTACTTGACGGCGCCGTACGCGCCCATCGACAGGCCCGCGATCGCGCGGCGGGTACCGGCGCGGTAGCCGATCTCCAGCAGCCTGCGCACCTCGTAGGTGTGGAACGTGGCCCACGCGGGCGGGCCGCCCCTGCCGCCGTTGTGCCAGTTCGAGTAGTTGCCCGCGCGGCCCGCCTCCGGCATGACGACGATGGCGTCCAGGTCGGCGGTGTAGGTGGAGACGTCGGTCATGCGGGTCCACGAGGTGTAGTCGTCCGCGCCGCCGTGCAGCAGGTACAGCACAGGCCACGTCCGCCGCGCGCTCTTCGACCAGCCCTGGGGGAGGAGCAGGCGCACCGGCAGCATGCGGCCGACCGACGGGGAGGAGATGAGCACGTCCAGGGTGCGGGCGTCGAGGCGGCGCTCGCGCACCACCCTGGCCTGGCCGGGCAGCGCCTTCTGCCAGGGCAGGTAGCCGGTGTCCTGGGCGGGCGGCGTCGGCTCCGCCGTGGGCTGTGCCCCTTCGGGGACCAGCGACCAGTCGGGGTCGGCGGCGGCGACGCCGGGCGCGGACAGGACGAGCAGCGGCACCACCGCCACGGCCACCAGGCGGCGCGTGCGTGAAGGCATGGTCGGGCTCCTTCGCCGGGAGTGCAGGCGAGGGTAGGCGGTGTCGCGGGGGCGGGGCTATGAGCGTCCGTACGAAAATCCAGCCCTTGATGCGCCAGGCCGGATAAATCATCACCCGCGTGACAAAACGCGGCCGAGGAATGTTCCGTTCGGGCCTGACCCTCGCCCCTGACCCGTGGGTATCTTGGCCGATCACCCCGGTTGCATGGGAGCGCAGATGGACGTACCCGGCGAAGGTGAGATCCGCCGCTTCCTCGCCGAGCGGCTCGGCGAGCACGTGGACCCCGACCGGCCCCTGGGCGAGTACGGGCTCTCCTCGCGCGAGTCGGTGGCCGTCGCGGCCGAGCTGGGGGAGCTGCTGGGCCGGGAGCTGAGCCCGACGCTCCTGTGGGAGCACCCCACCGTCAACCGCCTGGCCCGCGCGCTCGCCGCCCCCGAGACCCCCGTACGCGCCGCGCCCCCCGCCGGCGAACCCGTCGCCGTGGTCGGCGTCGGATGCCGGTTCCCCGGCGCGCACGGGCCCAGGGCGTACTGGGAACTGCTCGTCGAAGGGCGCGACGCGGTCGGCGAGGTGCCCGCGGGACGGTGGGAGGCGTTCGGCCTCAGGACGGGCGCTTCGCGGCACGGCGGGTCCTCCTCCGAGACGGGCGCTTCACGGTACGGCGGGTCCTCCTTCGAGACGGGCGCTTCGCGGCACGGCGGGTTTCTTGATGACGTGGCCGGGTTCGACGCGGAGTTCTTCGGCATCGCGCCGGGCGAGGCGGCGGCCATGGACCCGCAGCAGCGGCTGCTCCTGGAGACCGCGTGGGAGGCGCTCGAACACGGCGGCATCGCGCCCAGATCGCTGGCCGGCACCCGCACCGGCGTGTGGACCGGCATCTCCGGCAACGAGTACGCCTACCTCACCACCTCCGACCTGGCCTCCGTGGACGCCTGGACCGCCACCGGCGCCGCACTCGGCATGGGCGCCAACCGCCTGTCGTACCTGCTCGACCTGCGCGGCCCCTCCATGGCCGTGGACACCGCCTGCTCCTCCTCCCTCGTCGCCACCCACCTGGCCGTCTCCAGTCTGCGCGCCGGCGAGTGCGACCTGGCGCTGGCCGCCGGCGTCAACCTGCTGCTCTCCCCGGTGATCACCCTCGCCTTCGACCGGGGCGGCGGCACGTCCCCAGACGGGCGGTGCAAGGCGTTCGACGCCTCCGCCGACGGGATGGTGCGGGCCGAAGGGTGCGGCGTGGTCGTGCTCAAACGGCTCGCCGACGCCATCCGGGACGGCGATCGCGTGCTCGCCCTCGTCGGCGCCACCGCCGTCAACCAGGACGGCCGCTCCAACGGCCTCGTCGCGCCCAACCCGGAGGCGCAGGAGGCGCTGCTGCGGCAGGTGTACGGGGATCGCGGGCCCGACTACATCGAGGCGCACGGGACGGGCACCTTCCTCGGGGACCCGATCGAGGCCCGCGCCATCGCCGCCGCCATCCGCACGCCGGTGCTGCTCGGCTCCGCCAAGACGAACCTCGGCCACCTGGAGGCCGCCGCCGGGATCGCCGGGCTGATCAAGACCGTGCTCGCCCTGCACCACGGCGTCATCCCGCCCAGCCTGCACTTCCGGCGGCCCAACCCGCACATCCCCTGGGAGACGCTGCGGGTCGTCACCGAGCCGATGCGGTGGCCTCGGGCGGATGCTCGGGCGGGGGTGTCGGCGTTCGGGTTCGGCGGAACGAACGCGCACGTCGTCCTGGACGGCCTCGGCACCAGCACCAGCACCAGCACCAGCACTGGCACCGGCACGGGCTCCGGCTCCGGCACGGGCTCCGGCTCCGGCTCCGGCACGGGCTCCGGCTGCGGGGAGGCTCCGCGCAGGGCCACGGCCAAGCACGTCTTCCTCCTCACCGACACCACCGAGGACAGGGTCCGCGACCAAGCGCGCGCCCTGGCCTCCTGGCAACCCGCGAACGACCTGCGGGACGTTGCCCACACCCTCGCCCGCCGAGCCGGACGCGGCAAGGTCGCCGCCGCCGTGGTGGCGGGCGACGCCGCCGAACTGGCCAGGCGGCTGCGTGACGTACGCCCCGCGCAGGCGACCGGCGCCGGCCCCGTGTGGGTCTTCGGCGGCTACCGCCCCCACCCACCCGACCTCGGCCTCTACGACGTCGAGCCCGCCTACCGCCGGACACTCGACGCCCTGGCCCCCCTGCTCGCCGCCGAGGCGGGCATCGACCTCCACGACCCGCTCCCCACCGGCGTGGCCACCATCCAGCCCGTCCTCTTCGCGGCGCAGCTCGCCCTCGCCCAGACCTGGCGGGCCTACGGCTTCGAACCGGCCGCCGTGATCGGCCACTCCATGGGCGAGGTGGCGGCGGCCGTCGTGGCGGGCGGCCTCTCCCTGCGCGACGCCGTCAAGGTCATCTGCACGCGCGCCAGGCTCCTCGGCGAGCTGGGCGGCGGCGGCGCGATGGCCGTGCTGGGCGTGGACGCCGCCGAGGTGCCGCCCGACCTGCACGTGGCGGTGTACTCGGCGCCCGGCCAGTGCGTGGTCACGGGGGAGCCGGAGCGGGTGGCGGCGTTCGCCGCGTCGGTGGCGGAGCGAGGGCTGTTCGCCAGGACGCTCACGGCGGAGGGCGCGGGGCACTCGCCGCAGGTCAAGCCGCTGCTGCCGGTGCTCAGGGAGGAGCTGGCGGGGGTCGCGGGAGGCAAGCCGCTGGTGCCGTACTACTCGGTGGTGTTCGAGGACCCCCGCGAGGCGCCCGTGTTCGAGGCGGCGTACTGGGCGGCGGGGGTGCGCCGTCCCGTGCGGCTCATGCAGGCCGTACGGGCCGCCGCCGACGACGGCTTCACCCTGTTCACCGAGGTGAGCCCGCATCCCGTGCTGACCGGCGCGCTGCGCGACACCCTGCCGCCCGCCGCCGTCCTGACCACCGGTGACCTGCACACCCAGCTCGCCACCGCCGCCACCGCCGTCGCCCCGCGCACGTCGGGGCGCGTCGTGGACGTGCCGCTTCCGCCGTGGCGGCACGTCCGCCACTGGGCCGGGCCCCTGCCCCCGGTGGGCCGGCCGCACAGGCTGGACGGCAGACTGGTCGTACGAGACTGGGCCGTCACGCCACCACGGGAGGCGGGCTCGTCCCGCGCATGGCTCATCCTGGCCGATGAGGGGGATGCGCGGGCAGCCCGCCTCCACTCCCTGCTCGGCCCGGCCACCACCCTCCTGTCCGACGTGCAGTCTCCCAGTGGGGCGTCCGTGCTCGTGCTGCCCTCCCGGGGGCTGGATCCGGCGGGTGCGCGGCGCGTGATCCTGGACGTCGCCGCCCTCGTCACGCGGGGTTGCCGGGTGACGATCGGGACCGAGCGGGCGCAGGCCGTCCTGGAAGGCGAGCGGCCCGACCCGGGGCTCGCCGCGTTGCGCGGGCTGGTGCGCGTCCTCGCCCTCGAACGCCCCGAAGCCCGCACCGCCGTCGTGGACTTCGACGACCTCACGGACCTGGTGCGGGAGCTGAGCGGCGGCGCGGCAGGTGGCGGGGCGCATGGCCGGACGGATGACGAGGTGGCCTGGCGCGGCGGGGTGCGCTACGCGGCCCGCCTGCGCCGCACCTCGCTGCCCCCCACCGGCCCGAACCACCTCACCGGGCCGAACCACCTCACCGGGCCGGACGCCCTCACCGGGCCGGACGCCCTCACCGGGCCGGACGCCATCGCGGGGCCGGACGCCATCGCGGGGCCCGGCGCGTACCTCATCACCGGCGGCACCGGCAAGCTGGGCAGGCTCGCCGCCCGCCGCCTGGTCGAGCGAGGCGCCACCAGGGTCGTGCTGAACGGCCGGTCCGGGGCCGCCGCCGACGGGGTCGTCCAGGTGGTGACGGGCGACCTGGCGCTGCCCGGCACGGCGGAGCGGCTGGTGGGGGCGGCCACCGCAGGAGGGATGCGGCTGCGCGGTGTGATCCACGCGGCGGGCGTCCTGGACGACCGCCTGATCGCGGACCTCGACCGGGAGAGCCTGGAGCGCGTGTGGGCCGCCAAGGTGGACGGCGGTCTGCGCCTGCACGAGGCCACCAAGGCGCTGGACCTGGACTGGTGGGTGGCGTTCTCGTCGGCTGCCGGGGTGCTCGGCTCGCCGGGGCAGGCGGCGTACGCGGCGGCGAACGCCTGGCTGGACGGGCTGTGCGAGCTGCGGCGGGCGGAGGGGCTGCCGGGGGTGGCGATCGCGTGGGGGCCGTGGGCGGGGACGTCCGCCGGTGCGTTGCCCGCCGTGGAGCCGTTGACGGCGGAGGAGGGGCTTGAGGCGCTGGAGGAGCTGATCCGGGGCGGGGTGTCGGCCGGGGTGGTCAACGTGAACGCGAGGGAGGCGGTCACGATATTTCCGGCCATCGGGCGCATCCCGTACTTCGCCGAGGTGGTGAGCGAAGCGACCGGCCGTGCGCGTCGGGGCTCTGGCGGCGCGGAGGCTCGCTCGGGTGGCGGCTCCGGCGCGGAAGCTCGCTTGGGTGGCGGCTTCGGCGGCGCGGAGGCTCGCACGGGCAGCTTCGGCGGCGCGGAGGCTCGCACAGGCGGCGGCTTCGGTGGGGTGGGTGCTTCCGTGCCGTCCGCCGACCCTCTGGACCTGGAGGCGCTCACGCCCGAGGTCGTGTCGGCGCGGGTGCGGGAGCGGGTGGCCGTCGTGCTCGGGGTGGCCGCCGACGCGCTGGGCGAGGACGTGGTGCTGACGGACCTCGGGCTGGACTCGCTGGCCGCGACCCGGCTGCGCGGCACGATCGAGCACGACTTCGCGGTCACGGTGGCCACCGCGCCGATGCTCACGGGAGGCACGGTGGGCACGCTCGCGGGCGCTGTGGTGGCCGAGCTGGGGCTGACGGCGAGCGCGCCGCCCGTCGGGGCCAGGGACGCGGCGGAGCGGCAGGTCGTGCGGGTGCTCGCCAGGCTGCTCGGCCGCGAGCCGTCCGTGACGGACCCCGTCCCGCCGGACGCCCTGCCCGAGGCGATCGCCCTCCTGAGCGAGGAACTCGGCAGGCCGATCCCGCCACCGCACGCGAGCGGGCCGCGCGACGCGACCGCGTCCGGCGTGGCGAGCGGCCCGGGAACACGCGACGTGGCGAGCGGCCCGACAACACGCGACGTGGCAAGCGGCCCGACAACACGCGACGTGGCGAGCGGCCCGACAACACGCGACGTGGCGAGCGGCCCAGAAGACGCCGGCGAACCGGGCCCGGTGAGCGTGGCGGAGCTGGCTGACGTGGTGCGGGGTCTGGACGAGGCGGAGGCGGAACGGTCGCTGGTGCGGCGGTTGAACGCCGCCGCCCCCACCCGGCGGCCGCTCTTCCTGGCCCACCCCGCCGGCGGCACCACCGGCGTCTACGCCCTCCTCGCCGACCGCCTCCCCACGACCCCCGTCCACGGCCTGGAGCGCCTGGACGGCTCCCTGGGCGTCCCGGAACGCGCCGGCCGCTACGTCGAGGCGATCAGGGAGGCGGGGAAGGGGCCGTACCGGCTGGGTGGGTGGTCGTTCGGGGGGATCCTGGCGTTCGAGATCGCCCGCAGGCTGGGCGAGGCGGACGTCGAGCTGGTCGCGATGATCGACGCGGGCCTGCCCGAGGAGGTGCCGGAGGCGGCGCGGCGGGAGATCGAGGCCCGCCGCTACGCGGACTTCGCGGCGCACCTGAGCAGGACGTACGGCGTCGAGGTGGACCTGGACCCTGCGGACCTGCTCGATCTGGCGGAGGAGGCGAGGACGGCGCTGGTGATGGAGCGGATGGCCGCGTCGGGGGCCGCGAGGGTGCTGCCCGCCGCGGTGCTGCGGCACCAGCTCACCTCGCACGAGGACACCAGGGCCATCGAACGTTACCGCCCCGCCGCCCCGTTCCACGGCCGGGTCGTGCTCTACCGCTCCACCGAGCCCACCCCCTGGACGGTGCGGGACGTCCGCTACGCCCACGAGGGCGACCCGGCCAGGGGTTTCGGGCCGTACTGCACGAATCTGGAGATCGTCGAGATCGCCGGAGCGCACCACCTCGACCTGCTCGATCCCCCTCACGTCGAGGTCATCGCCGAGCACCTGGGAGGACTGCTATGACGCTGGCACAGGCAGTGGTGGCAGGCGCGGAGCCCGCCGAGCTGGCGCGCCTGGACGTGCCGACCACCTACCGGGCCGCCCACCTGCGCAAGGACGAGGTGGGCACGTTCGACCAGGACGAGCCCGACAAGGACGTGCGCAGGACGTTGCACGTCGGCGAGGTGCCGATGCCGGAGCTGGCCGCGGACGAGGTGCTCATCGCGGTCATGGCCAGCGCGATCAACTACAACACGGTGTGGTCGGCGATGTTCGAGCCGATCCCGACGTTCGCGTTCCTGGAGCGGTTCGGGCGTACGGACCCGCGGCACGACCTGCCCACCCACGTGCTCGGCTCGGACGCGGCCGGCGTGGTCGTCAGGACGGGCGGGGCGGTGCGCCGCTGGCGGGTCGGCGACCGGGTGGTGACCAGCCCCGCGTACGTGGACGGCGAGGACCCGGTCGTGCAGCACGACGGCATGCTCGCCGCCGACCTGCGGGCCTGGGGCTTCGAGACGAACTTCGGCGGCCTGGCCGACTTCGCCGTGGTCAAGGCCACCCAGTTGCTGCCCAAGCCCCGCCATCTGACCTGGGAGGAGGCGGCCTGCAACATGTTGTGCGCCTCGACCGCGTACCGGATGCTGGTCGGCGAGCGCGGCGCGCGGATGAAGCAGGGCGACGTGGTGCTGCTGTGGGGCGCGACGGGCGGCCTCGGCGGGTACGGCGTGCAGCTCGTGCTGGGCGGCGGCGGCATCCCGGTCGGCGTGGTCAGCTCGCCGGAGAAGGCGGAGCTGCTGCGCCGGATGGGCTGCCCGCACGTGATCGACCGCGGGCAGTTCGACGACCTGGCCGACGAGAAGGCGTGGCGGCGGCTGGGCGCGGAGGTGCGGCGGCTGGTGGGGGAGGACCCGGCGATCGTGTTCGAGCACACGGGCAGGGAGACGTTCGGCGCCTCCGTGTACGTGGCCAGGCGCGGCGGCTCGGTGGTGACGTGCGGGTCGTCCAGCGGGTACGCCCACGAGTACGACAACCGGCACCTGTGGATGAAGCTCAAGCGGATCATCGGCTCGCACGGCGCGAACTACCAGGAGTGCCACGAGGTCAACCGGCTCATCTCGCTGGGCCTCCTCCAGCCGACGCTCTCGGCGGTGTACCCGCTGACGGGGGCGGCGGACGCGGCCCGCGCCGTGCAGCTCAACCAGCACGTGGGCAAGGTAGGCGTGCTGGCGCTGGCTCCCGGGGAGGGGCTCGGCGTCGAGGATCGGGAGCTGCGGGAGCGGGTGGGCGAGGACCGTCTGCGCCTGTTCCGTCCGCACTGAGACCCTTTCCGTTCGCTTTGAGACCCTCGCGGAGCGGAACGCCGGGATTCGGTATCTTGCGTAGTCCGAGATGACCGAACCTGCGACAGAAGGGAACGGCACGTGCCCGACGATGCCGGCCTTCAGGCGCTCCGCGAGGCGGCGCGTCTCTCCCCCGACAACCTCCCCCTCCGGCGGCTCCTCGCCGGTCAGCTCCTCGCCAAGGGGTACCTGGCGGACGCGGAGGCCGAGTTCCGCGCCGCGCTCGCGCTGTCCCCGCAGGACCCGGAGCTGATCGCCGGGCTGGCGGACGCGTTCATCCGCCAGAGCGCCTTCGGGGCGGCGATGGCGGCGCTGGAGCCGCTGCTGGCCACCCAGGGGTATCCGCCCGCGGTGGGGGTGCTGGCGGCTCGGGCGTTGCTGGGCGAGGGGGACACGGGCCGGGCGGCCTTCCGGTACTTCGAGGCGACCTCGCGTGACGCGTCCGTGGCCGACCCGGCGCTGGAGTCGCGGATCACGGGCTCGACACGTCCCGCCACGGGAACGCCACCCGCCACGGGAGCGCCGCCCGCTGTGGAAGTGCCAGCCCCGCCCGGCCCCGAGTCGCCGTTCCTCCCCTCCGTCCCTCTCCCCGGCGACACGACCACGGCGGAAGTGGAGCGTTCGAAGGTCTCCTTCGCCGATGTGGCCGGCATGGACGCCGTCAAGGAGGCCCTGCGCATCAAGCTGCTCCTCCCGATGCAGCAGCCGGAGATGTTCGCCGCGTTCGGCAAGCGCGCCGGCGGCGGCGTCCTGCTGTACGGCCCGCCGGGCGCGGGCAAGACCCATCTGGCCAGGGCGGCGGCCGGCGAGCTCGGCGCGGCGTTCGTGAACGTGGGCCTGGCCGACATCCTCGACATGTACATCGGCAACAGCGAGCGCAACCTGCGCGCCACGTTTGACCTGGCCCGCCGCAACCGACCGTGCGTGCTGTTCTTCGACGAGGTGGACGCGCTGGCCGGTCGCCGCTCCGACATGCGCAGCGCGCACGGCCGCCAGCTCGTCAACCAGTTCCTGTCCGAGCTGGACGGCGTGGACCAGGACGCGAACGAGGGCGTGCTGGTGCTGGCCGCCACGAACGCCCCCTGGTACGTGGACGTGGCCTTCCGCCGTCCGGGCCGCCTGGACCAGCCGGTGTTCGTGCCGCCGCCCGACCAGCACGCGCGCGCGGCCATCCTGCGCATCCTGTGCCGGGACAAGCCGCTGGCCGAGATGGACTACGACGCGGTGGCGCAGGCGACCGAGCACTTCGTGGGCGCGGACCTGAAGGGGGCGGTGGACCGGGCGGTGGAGGCCAAGCTGCAGCAGTCGCTCAGCGCCGGGCGTCCCATCCCGCTGACCACGCAGGACCTGCTGGCCGCCGCCAGGAGTGTGCGGCCGACGGCGGTGCGGGAGTGGATGGGCACCGCGCGGAACTACGTCATGCACGCCAACGACTCGGGCGCCTGGGACGAGCTGATGCCCTGGGTGAAGGCCAAGTGGTGACGGCAGCGCCGGCGTGGACGCCGTGGTAGGGGTCGCCGACCCCATCGAGCGGGCGCGGGCGCTCCTGCGGCTGCGGCGGCCCGCCGACGCCGAGCGGGAGCTGCGCGGCCTGCTGGCGCGGGAGCCGCAGCACATCGACGGCCACGCCCTCCTGTCGCTCGCCCTGATCGAGCAGCGCCAGGTGGCCGAGGCGGTCGAGGAGGCCCAGGAGTCGGTACGGCTCGCCCCCGACCAGTGGCTGCCCCACTACGTCGCCGCCCAGGTGTACAACAGGGCCCGCCGGCCCGACGACGCCGTGGCCGCGATCCGGGCGGCCCTGGACCTCTCCCCCGAGTACGCCCCGGCCTGGGAGGTGCTGGCCCGCGCGCACCTGCTGAAGGGCGAGTGGCAGCGGACGCTGGACGCGGCGCTGCGCGGCCTGAGCATCGAGCCGGAGGACTGCGACCTGGTCAGCCTGGTGTCGCTGGCCTACACCAACCTGGGTGACGCCGCCCAGGCCAGGGCCGCCGCCGCGCACGCCGTACGGATCGACCCGGAGAGCCCGACCGCGCACTTCGTGTACGGGCACGCGGAGCTGAGGTTCGGCGCGCCGGGGCGGGCGGCGGAGAGCTTCCGCGAGGTGCTCAGGCTGGATCCCGGGTTCGGCGCGGCGCGGGATCTGCTGGTGTCGGCGCTGAAGCAGCGCAACCCGGTCTACCGGCGGCTGTCGTGGCTGCGCGGCAGGTTCCCGCAGGGCTGGCGGCTGATCTTCCTGCTGCCGGTGCTCCCGCCGGTGATCGCGGTGTTCGTCATCCTGGCGCTGCTGCACTGGGTGGGCTGGGTGGCCGAGGCGTGGACGGTGCTGCGGCTGGCTCGCGGCAGGGCCACCCGGCTGCTGTTCGAGGGGGCGGAGTCGCGGGTGGCGGTGGCCTGCCTGGGCCTGGTGGTGGCCGGGGCGTTGCTGCTCGGGCTGGGCATCGGGCTGGGGGACGAGGCGGTCGGCCTCGCGGGCGCGGCCGTCATGGCTCTGGTCACGCCCGTCCAGGAGGCCGCCCACACCGGGTCGCCGGTCGGCCGGGCGATCCTGTACGGCTGGGCGGCCCTGCTGGGCGTGGCCGTGGCGGTCTCGGTGCCCACGGCCAGCCCCGGGGTGGCGCTGCTGGCCCTTTATGCCGCGATCGCCACGGTCTGGCTCGCCACCCCTGTCAGGGGCAGGCTGACGCCCGTGATCTAGAGCAGCGTTCCGCCGCTGACCTCGAACCTGGCGAGCGCCTCGTCGAGCCTGGCCAGGGTGTCGGGGTGCAGGGTGAGGTCGGCGGCGGCGAGGTTCTCCACGATGTGGGACGGGGTGCGGCTGCCGGGGATGGCCACCACGTGCTCGTCCTGGTGCAGCAGCCAGGCCAGGGCGAGCTGGGCGGGCGTGATGCCGAGGTTGGCGGCCAGGGTCCTGACGGGGGCGTAGCGGTCGTTGTTGCCGGAGAGGTTCTCGGCGGAGAAGCGGGGCGCGTTGTGGCGGAAGTCGCCCTCGCCGAGCTGCTGCACGGTGCCGGTCAGGAAGCCGTTGCCGAGGGGGCTCCACGCCACGATCCCGACGCCCAGCTCGCGTGCCGCCGCGAGCAGCTCGGCGTCCACGGGCCGCCACATCGACCACTCGTTCTGCACGGCCGTGACGGGGTGCACCGCGTGCGCGGCCCTGAGCTGGGCGGCGGTCACGTTGGACAGGCCGATGTGCTTGATCAGCCCGTCGCGCACCAGGTCGGCCAGCGCGCCGGTGGTCTCCTCGATGGGCACGCCCGGGTCGGGGTAGTGGGCGTAGTAGAGGTCGATCACGTCGATGTCCAGGTTGCGCAGGCTGCGTTCCGCGTAGCCGCGCACCAGGCGGGGCTCGGCGTTGACGCGCAGCTCGTTGAAGGCGTACCCGACGGGGTGCGAGCGGCTCGGCTCGCCCTCAGGGATCGCCAGGCCGAACTTGGTCGCGACCACCACCTCGTCCCTGCGGCCCTTGATGGCGCGGCCGACCAGGCGTTCGTTGTGGCCGTCCGCGCCGTAGGCGTCGCTGGTGTCCAGGTGGGTGGCGCCCGCGTCCAGCGCCGTCTTCAATGCCGCCTCGGCGCGGGCGTCGTCCACCTCGCCGTACACGCCGGGGGAGAGCACCATGGCGCCGAAGCCGATGGCGGGAACCTGCAAGCTGCCGAGAGTGCGTGTCTTCATGGGCCTGATCCTGCCGCCGCCACCCGTCCGGAGTCCAAGACCTTTTGCTATAACCAGTGGCTATGGACGTGCATCTGCGTGATCTGCGGTACTTCGTGGCGGTCGGCGAGGAGCTGAACGTGACGCGGGCCGCCGAGCGGCTGTTCGTGTCGCAGCCCGCGCTGTCCAAGCAGCTCGGGGCGCTGGAGCGGCAGCTCGGCTTCAAGCTGTTCGACCGGGTGCCCAGCGGGGTGGTGCTCACGCGGCAGGGCGCGGTGCTGCTGCCGGTCGCCCGCGAGCTGATCGAGCGCTGGAACGCGGGGGCGGAGCAGGCGCGGGCGGCGGCGCCCACGGGCACGCTGGTGATCGGCCTGCAGACGGCGGTGGGCCGGGGGTTGCAGCAGGAGGCGCTGCGCCGCTTCCGCGCGGCGATGCCGGGGTGGGAGGTGTCGTTGCGGCTGGTGGGCTGGGACGATCCCAGCGGCGGGCTGGCCGACGGCTCCTCCGACGTGGCGTTCATCTGGCTGCCCGTGCCGCCGGGGCTGCGCACGCACGTGCTGGCGACCGAGGGGCGCGGGGTCGCCATGCCCGCCGACCATCCGCTGGCGGAGCTGGCGGAGATCCCGTTCGAGGCGCTGCGCGGGGAGCCGTTCATCGCGCTGCCGAGGGCGGCGGGGCCGCTGCGGGACTTCTGGCTCGGGCTCGACGCGCGTGACGACGAGCCGGTGGTCGGGGTGACGGCCAACACGCCGGAGGAGGTGTTCGAGGCGGTGATCAGCGGGCTCGGGGTGGTGCTGGTGGCCGAGGGGAACGCCGCGCTCTACAAGCGGCCGGGGATGACGTACCGGCCGGTTACAGGGCTGCCTCCCGGGGAACTGGCCATTGCCTGGCGCGAAGGGGACGCGAGTGCGCAAGTCCTCGCATTCATCGACGCGCTGCGACAGGTGACCACTAAGGTCTGACCCGAGATCGAGACGTAGAAAGGTGCCCCCCATGAGCGAGTTCGCCACCACCTTCGACCTGATCGACGCCGACAAGGACGGCCGGATCTCCGCCGTCGAGCTGGTCCGGCTGATGGAGGTGCTCGGCCAGCCCGTCACGCTGGAGGCCGCCCAGGAGGGGGTGCTCAAGCTGGACAAGGACGGCGACGGCCTGATCGATCTGGCGGAGTTCAGCGCGTTCCTCCAGAAATGACAAAAAACAAGCGTTTGCTACACAATCTTCTGTTGCCTGGGTCACAATGGCGACAGGAGGGACGATGGCGATCAAGAGTGACATCAGCGAAAGCCGTACACCCGCGGACATCGTGAAAACGCTCAGGTCGGGCATCGGGCCGGTCTCCGAGGAGGTCATCGAGGAGATCCAGGCCCGCATCCCCGAGTACGCCCGGCCATCGGACGAGATCTACATCAAGGTCGTGCGCATGGCGGTCGAGCAGGCCATCGAAGGCTTCCTCGACCGCATCGAGAGCCCGGACGCCCCGTGGGACCCCGAGCCGTTCCGCATGATCGGCAAGGGGGAGGCGGCGGAGGGCCGCAACCTGGAGCCGCTGCAGGCCGCGATGCGGCTCGGGGCGCGGGTCGGCTGGCGGCGGCTGACCGAGATCGCCGGCCCGCTCGGCCTGTCGCCCCGCTCCCTGTGCGAGCTGGGCGAGGCCGTCTTCGTCCACCTCGACCGGCTCGCCGACGCCGCCGCCGAGGGCTACGACCAGGCCAGGGCGCACGAGGCGGGCGAGATGGAGCGCCGCCGCGCCCGCCTGCTCGACCTGCTGCTCAGCCAGCCGCCCGCCAGCCCGGACGCCATCGCCGACCTGGCCAAGGCCGCCGCCTGGCGGCTGCCCAGGACGGTGGCCTGCGTGGCGCTCGACGACCAGCACGGCGCCTGCCGGGTGCCGCCGCTGCCGCCCGACGTGCTCGCCGGGCCAGGCCGGCCTCTGCCGTGCCTGCTGGTGCCCGACCCGGCGGGGCCGGGCCAGGGCCAGATGCTGGAGCACGCCCTGCGCGGGCAGCGCGCCGCCATCGGGCCCGCCGTGCCCCTGGACGCCGCCGCGACCTCGCTGCGGTGGGCGGGTGAGGCGCTCGACCTGTCCCGGCGCGGGGTGCTGCCCCGTGGGCTGCTGCGGTGCGAGGACCACCTGGCCACGCTGGTGGTGTTCAAGGACGAGGAACTGGTCAGCGCGCTGGCCGAGGTGCGGCTCGCCCCCCTGGCGCACCTGCGTCCCACGCAGCAGGACCGGCTGGCGGAGACGCTCCTGGCCTGGCTGCGGCACGGGCGCGGGGCCGGCGAGGTGGCGGCCAAGCTGCACGTGCACCCGCAGACCGTGCGGTACCGGCTGCGGCAGCTCGAAGAGCTGTACGGCGACCAGCTCGCCGACCCCGACATCCGGTTCGAGCTGGAGATCGCGCTGCGGGCCAGACAGGCGGCCATGTCCGACCGCTAGCCACGGCGACCCTGTCATGAGGAGCGCCGCCTGGGGTAGCGGGAACGGATGCGACTGACGTACACCTCCGACGTCTGGTGGAAGAACGCCGTTGTGTACTGCCTTGACGTGGAGACGTTCAAGGACGGGAACGGCGACGGCGTGGGCGACTTCCGAGGCCTGACGCAGCAGATCGACTACCTGGCGGGGCTCGGCGTGACCTGTCTCTGGCTCATGCCGTTCTTCCCGACCCCCAACAAGGACGACGGCTACGACATCACCGACTTCTACTCCATCGACCCGCGCCTGGGCACGCTGGGCGACTTCGTGGAGTTCATGCGGACCGCGCACGACAGGGGCCTGCGAGTGATCGCCGACCTCGTCGTCAACCACACCTCGGACCAGCACCCGTGGTTCAAGCAGGCGCGGTCCGGCAGGGACTCGCCGCGCCGCGACTGGTACGTCTGGTCCGACAAGCCCGAGCCCGACAACCCCGAGCAGATCGTCTTCCCCGACAAGGAGGACAGCGTCTGGGAGTACGACGAGGGTTCGAGCCAGTACTACCTGCACAGCTTCTACCGGCACCAGCCGGACCTGAACGTGGGCAACCCCGAGGTCAGGGACGAGATCACGCGGATTCTCGGGTTCTGGATGGAGCTGGGGCTGTCCGGGTTCAGGGTGGACGCGGTGCCGTTCCTCATCGAGAACGTCAACCCCAGGCTGGCCGAACCGCACGAGTTCCTGGCGGATCTGCGGGCCTTCATGACGCGGCGCAAGGGCGGGTCGATCCTGCTCGGCGAGGTGAACGTGCCGTACAAGGACTTAATCGCCTACTTCGGTGACGGGCTGGGCGACCAGATCACCATGTGCTTCGACTTCATCGGCATGCAGAAGGCCTGGCTGTCGCTGGCGCGCAACGACGCCACGCCCCTGGTCGAAGCGCTGCGCGAGCGTCCGAAACCGCCCAAGGACTGCCAGTGGGCGATGTTCCTCCGCAACCACGACGAGCTGACCCTCGACAAGCTGACGGAACAGGAGCGGGAGGAGGTCTTCCGCGCGTTCGGCCCGGAGAAGGAGATGCAGATCTTCGGGCGCGGGCTGCGCCGCCGCCTGCCGACGATGCTCGGCGGCGACCTGCGGCGCATCAAGATGGCCTACAGCCTGCTGTTCTCGCTGCCCGGCACGCCCGTGATCTTCTATGGCGAGGAGATCGGGATGGGGGAGAACCTGGAGGAGGAGGGCCGGATGGCGGTCCGCGTCCCGATGCAGTGGTCAGAGGACGGCGGGTTCAGCCAGGCCGAGCCGGTCCGCGAGATCCCCGAGGGCTCCTTCGCCCCCGACCGGGTGAACGTGGCCGACCAGAAGCGCGACACCGCGTCGCTGCTGCGCTGGTTCCAGCTCCTCATCGAGCGCTACCGGGAGTGCCCTGAGCTGGCGTGGGGCGAGTACACCGTGCTCGACACCGGGCATCCGGCGGTCTTCGCGCACCGCTGCGACGCCGACGGGGCCACGGTCGTGGTCGCGCACAACCTGTGCGACACGGCGCAGGACGTGGAGCTGCGGCTGGACGGGCTGGAGCGGCACCTGCTCACGGACCTGCTGGTGGACGGGACGCTGAAGGTGTCGGAGCAGGGCGTGGTGCGGCTGCCGATGGACCCGCACGGCTGCCGCTGGCTGCGCGCCTCGCCGCCGGAGATTCCCCCGGAGGACGCCTCCGTCAAGGCACTGTGACAGCCTCCACCTGGGGATAGGCGGACATCGCGAGGGTGGCGATGGCGAGCAGGTCCTCGTAGGAGGCGCCGTCGCGTGACTGCGTGGACATGCCCTGGATCGTCGCGGCGTAGAACGCGGCCAGCCCGGCCGTGTCCGTCGCGGCGGGCAGCCGCCCGGCCGCCACGTCGCCGTCGATACGCGCCTTGATCGCGGTCTTGGCCTCCTCCCTGAACCCGCGCAGCAGCGCCTCCACCTCGGCCGACTCGGGGCCGCAGTTCACGGCCGCCGTGATGATCAGGCAGCCGCCCGGATGCTCGCGGCTGGCGTACTCGGCCGCCGCCTCCCGCAGCACCCGCTCGATCGCGCCCCGCCCGGTGGGCTCCTCGGCCAGCGCGCGGGTGGTGAAGGCGCCGTAGGTCTCCTGGTAGCGCCGGACGGCCTCCTCGAACAGCCGCCGCTTGTCGCCGAAGGCCGCGTACAGGCTGGGTGGCCTGATGCCCATCGCGGCGGTCAGCTCCGCGATGGAGGTGGCCTCGTAGCCGTGCCGCCAGAACGTGAGCAGCGCGGTCTCCAGCGCCGCCTCCCTGTCGAACCCCCGTTGCCTGGCCATGCGCCCATTCTATAGCGATCGCTATGCTATCTTTCTGTAGCGATCACTACGGAAAGGTCTGCCATGCCCACGGTCATCCACGACGGCGGCGACGTCCACTACGCGAAGGCGGGCGCCGGCCCCGGCCTCGTGATGGTGCACGGCACCGGCGGCGACGCCGTCACCAACTACGCCCACCTCGTCCCCGGCCTCGCCGACGTGCGCACGGTCATCACCCCCGACTACGCCGGCAGCGGCCGGACCTTCGACCCGGGCGGCGACCTCACGCTCGACCTGCTCGCCGGGCAGGTGGCCGCCGCGTTCGAGGAGCCGTCCGACCTGGTCGGGTTCTCGCTGGGCGCCGTCGTGGCCGCCAAGGTCGCCGCCGAGCGCCCCGAGCTGGTCAGGCGGCTGGTGCTGATCGCCGGCTGGACGCACCTGGCCGACTCGCGGCTGGAGCTGGGCCTGCGTACGTGGGCGCGGCTGGCCGCCACCGACCCCGAGAGCTTCGCCGCGTACGGGCCGCTCGTCGGGTTCAGCCCGGAGTTCGTCGGCTCGGTGGGCGCGCAGACCCTGATGGCGGGCGAGCCGCCGCCCGGCACCCTGCGCCAGATCGAGCTGGACCTGCGGGTGGACATCAGGGACCTGCTGCCCACGATCACCGCCCCCACCCTGGTCATCGGCAACACCCGCGACTACCTGGTCCCGGTCGCGCACGCCCGCGCGCTGCACGCCGCCATCCCCGGCAGTCAGTACGCCGAGCTGGACAGCGGCCACGTCGTCCTGCACGAGCGCCCCCAGGAAGTCACCACACTGATCCGAGATTTCATTACTCGTGTAATCAATGAGTGATTTGTCCCGATTAACCTTCGCGCCATGCAGACCAAGAAGCTCGCCCTCGCCGGGGCCGCCGCGACCTGCGCGCTGGCCCTGGTGGCACTCCCCGCGCAGGCCGCGCCGGCGAAAAGCGTCACGGTCACGGTCATGGGCACCTCCGACCTCCACGGCAACACCCTCAACTGGGACTACTTCAAGGACGCCGCCTACTCCGACAGCCAGGGCAACCACGTCGGCCTGGCCAAGGTGTCCTCGCTGGTCAACCAGATCAGGGCCGAGCGCGGAGCTGAGCGCACGCTGCTGTTCGACTCGGGGGACACGATCCAGGGCACGCCGCTGGCGTACTACTACGCCAAGGTCGAGCCGATCACCGAGACCGGCGAGATCCACCCGATGGCCCAGGCCATGAACGCCATCGGGTACGACGCCGTGACGCTGGGCAACCACGAGTTCAACTACGGTCTGCCGCTGCTGGCCACCTGGATCGACCAGATGAAGGCCCCCGTGCTCGGCGCGAACGCGGTGCACGACAGGTCGGGGCTGCCGGCGTACAAGCCGTTCGTGATCAAGAGCATGAAGGTCAAGGGCGACAAGCCGGTCAAGGTCGGCGTGCTCGGCCTGACCAACCCGGGCGTGGCCATCTGGGACAAGGCCAACGTCGAGGGCGAGCTGCGCTTCACCGACCTGGTCGAGTCGGCGAAGAAGTGGGTGCCGATCATCCGGGGCCTCGGCGCGGACGTGGTCGTCGTGACCGCGCACGCGGGCGACAACGGCATGTCGTCCTACGGCGGCGACCTGCCGGTCGAGAACGCCTCGGCGATGGTGGCCGAGCAGGTGCCCGGCATCGACGCGGTGCTGTTCGGGCACGCGCACAACGAGGTCGCCCAGCGGTTCGTGACCAACAAGGTCACCGGAAAGCAGGTGCTGCTGACCGAGCCCGGCAAGTGGGGCCAGCGCCTGTCGCGGCTGGACTTCCAGCTCACCAAGCAGCGCGGCAAGTGGGTGGTCACCGGCAAGTCGTCCGCCACGATCAACACGAACACGGTCCCCGAGGACCCGAAGATCGTGACGCTGCTGAAGCCGCAGCACGACACCACGGTCGGCTACGTCAACACGGTCGTGGCCAAGTCGGCGCAGCAGCTCTCCGCCGCCGAGTCGCCGTACAGGGACACGCCGATCCTCGACTACATCCAGCACGTGCAGATCGAGACGGTCAAGCGGGCGCTGCCGGACAACACGCTGCCGGTGCTGTCGATCGCCGCGCCGTTCAGCCGCAGCGCCGTCTTCCCCGCCGGTGACATCCGGGTCAGGGACGTGGCCGGCCTGTACGTCTACGACAACACGCTGATGGCGGTCAAGCTGACCGGGGCGCAGCTCAGGGACTACCTGGAGTACTCCGCCAAGTACTTCAACCAGCTCGCGCCCGGCGACCCGGTGGACGTCACCAAGCTGACCAACGCGAACAACACCCCCGACTACAACTACGACCAGCTCGCCGGCGTCTCCTACGACCTCGACGTGGCCAAGCCCGCAGGGCAGCGCGTCGCGAACCTCACCTACGAGGGCGCGCCGATCCCGGCCGGCAAGGAGTTCCTGGTCGCGATCAACAACTACCGCCAGTCGGGCGGCGGCGGCTTCCCGCACGTCACCACCGCCCCCGTGCTCTACAACGCGCAGGTGGAGATCCGGCAGGCGCTGATCGAGTACGCCACCGCCCAGGGCACCATCGACCCGGCCGGCTTCGCCGCCGCCAACTGGAAGCTGACCCGCGACGGGGCGCCGCTCTTCTAGAGATAGGACGGGCCGCTCACCCGGTGCCTGAACGTCCACCACACCCACGCCTGGGCCGCCACCAGGAACGGGATCAGCGTCAGGACGACCGGCACCAGCAGCGGCCCCGACGTGCCGGGCTCCAGCGGCAGCCGGAGCCCGGCCAGCACCCCCACGGCCACCAGCACCGCCGAGGTCAGCGCGTACGTGCGGCCCTCGCCGGCCCCGCCCGCGAGCACCGCCGCCCGCGCCCGCAGCGTGCCGCGCAGCCGCAGCGCCGCGAACGCCAGCCCGTGCGTGCCGAACACCACGGCGAGCACCAGCGCGGGCAGCAGCGCCACCGGCCCCTCGATGCCGAGCAGCACGTGCGCCAGCAGCGCGCCCCAGCTCAGCGCCAGCCCCCAGCTCCCGGCCACGATCGCGCCGTCCCAGCAGGCCCGCCAGCGCGCCCCCGGCAGCCGCCCGCGCAGCCACAGCCCCATGTCGCGCACCACCCAGGCCAGCAGCAGCGTCACCACCACGCTGTGGTTGCCGTGCAGCAGCTCGCCTTCCAGCGCAGGGAACAGCCCCGCCAGCACGCCCGCCGTGGCCACCAGCCACACCTCGTTGCCGAGGAAGAACGGCGCGATCGCGGCGATCACCTCGCGCCGCTCGCCCGCCGTCCTGCCCAGGTACGGCAGCGCCATCCCGACCCCGATGTCGGCGCCGGCCAGCACCAGGTAACCGATCGCGAAGAAGGCCAGAACGAAGATCTCCATGACGTGCGTCCCCTAGAACGAAGGAGCAGGAACGGGGGTGTCGACCGGCCGGTCGCCCAGCGCCACCGCGCCGGGCCCGCGCCGCGCCTGCCTGGCCAGCAGCCAGTAGTTGACCGTGATCAGGATCGTGAACACCGTGACGAACGCGGCCAGCGAGAAGACCATCTGACCCTCGGTCACCGGCGACATGGCGTCGGACGTCCGCAGCAGCCCGTACACGGCCCAGGGCTGGCGGCCCATCTCGCGGAAGACCCAGCCGGCCAGCACGGTGAAGAACGGGACCGGGATCATCAGCGTCAGCAGCCGGTGCCAGACCCGGAACCCGCGCACGACGGGCCTGATGAGCATGAGCAGGAAGCTCGGCACCGCCACGAACAGCATGAGCGCGAACAGCGTCATCATCGCGATGCCGCTCGTCTGCACCGCCTCCACCGGCGGCAGGTAGTCGCCCGGCCCGAACCTGGCCACCATTCCGGCCTGCGCGGCGGCCAGCCGCTCCGGGTCGTTCACCCAGGCGGCGACCTTCGTGGGTTGCATGGTCTCGAACCCGAGCCCGCCGAACGTCGCCGTGACCAGCAGGGCGGGCAGCGCCACGCCGATCCCGATCCGCAGCGACTTGCGGAACAGGTCCTGCTCGGCGGTGCGCCTGCGCAGGTGGTACGCGCTCACCCCGGCCATGAAGAAGCCGCCCACGATCATCGCGCCGGACAGCACGTGCCCGAACGCCACCTGGGCCGCCGGGTTGGCCACCATCGCGCCGAAGTCCGTCAGCCGCAGCCGGCCGCCGTCCACGACGTGCCCGACCGGGTTCTGCAGGAAGCCGTTGGCCACCATGATCCAGAACGCCGACGCGTACGCGGTCAGCGTCACCACCCAGATGAGCGCCAGGTGCGCCCACCGGTTCAGCCTGTCCCAGCCGAAGATCCACAATCCCAGGAACGTGGACTCCACGAAGAACGCCACCAGCGTCTCGATGGCCAGCGCCGACCCGAACACGTCGCCCGCGTACGCGGTCAGCCCGCTCCACGACAGCCCGAGCTGGAACTCCATCACCAGCCCGGTGACGATGCCCATCGCGTAGTTGATGATGTAGAGCTGGCCCCAGAACCGCGTCATCCGCAGGTGCACGGGATCGCCGCCGAAGGTGGCGCGGGTCTGCACGACCGCGACCAGCGTCGCCAGCCCGAGCGTCAGCGCCACGAACAGGAAGTGCGCGCCCGCCGTGAGCGCGAACTGCAGGCGGGCGAGGTCCACGATGTCCATACCGCAGACCCTCCCGGTACGGCTGCGCCCGCCGCGTCATGCCGGGGCGTGCTCTCGCCTTACCTCCCCGGTCGCACGAGTTCCGCCGACGTACGACTCAGGGAGTAAGGCGACTCAGGGAGTAAGGCGAC
Source organism: Nonomuraea monospora (assembly GCF_039531895.1). Taxonomy (NCBI): domain Bacteria; kingdom Bacillati; phylum Actinomycetota; class Actinomycetes; order Streptosporangiales; family Streptosporangiaceae; genus Nonomuraea; species Nonomuraea monospora. Next base: position 156,945 of record NZ_BAAAQX010000013.1, on the reverse strand, counting down.
TCAGGGCTCAGGGCGTGAGCCAGCCCGGCGTGATCATGCCGGCCTCGTACGCGATGACCACGAGCTGCGCCCTGTCACGCACCCGCAGCTTGGTCATGATCCGGCTGACGTGCGTCTTGGCCGTGGCGGGACTGAGCACGAGGCGGGCCGCGATCTCGTCGTTCGACAGGCCGCCCGCCACCAGCGCCATGACCTCCCGCTCCCGCTCGGTGAGCGCGTTCAGCTCGGGGCCCGGCTCGGGACGCTTGACCCGGCCGGCGAACTCGGCGATCAGCCGCCGCGTGATCGACGGCGCGATCAGCGCGTCGCCCCTGGCCACGACCCTGACGGCGTGGATCAGCTCGGCCGGCTCGGTGTCCTTGACCAGGAAGCCGCCCGCGCCCGCGCGCAGCGCCCCGTAGACGTAGTCGTCGAGGTCGAACGTGGTCAGGATGATCACCTTGACGCCGTCCAGCGCAGGGTCGCCCGCGATGCGACGGGTGGCCTCCAGGCCGTCCAGCTCGGGCATGCGGATGTCCATGAGCACCACGTCGGGGCGGTGCTCGCGGGCTCCGTCGATCGCCTGCGCGCCGTTGCCGGCCTCGGCCACCACCTCGATGTCGTCCTCGTCGCTGAGTATGGACCGGAACCCGGCGCGGACCAGGGTCTGGTCGTCGGCGAGCAGTACGCGGATCATCGGGCCCCGTTCGTCGGCTGGCTCAGTGGCAGGCGGGCGGTGACGCGGAAGCCGCCCCCGGGGCGGGCGCCGGTCTCCAGGGCGCCGCCGAGCGCGGTCGCGCGCTCGCGCATGCCCTGGATTCCGAAGCCGCTGCCTCCGTCGTAGGTGGCGCCTGGCCCGTCATCCTCCACGGTGATGATGATATTTCCGGACGCGCTGGTGATCGTTAGCGTGGCCTGTTCCGTGCCCGAGTGGCGGGAGACGTTCGTCAGCGCCTCCCTGACGATGCGGGCGGCGGCCAGGTCGACCTCGGTCGGCAGGTCGTCGAGCGGGCCCGACAGCTCCGTGCGTACCTTCAGCCCGGACGCCGCGACCAGCGCGTCCACCCGGGCCAGGCTGTCGGCGGGCGCGACCGGCGCGTCCTCGTCCACCTGGCGCAGGACGCCCAGCGTGGTCCGCAGCTCGCGCAGCGTCTCCTTGCTGGTCTCCTTGATCGTCCGCAGCGCCGCCTCGGCGTCCTCCGGCCGCTTCCTGATCCCGTGCAGCGCCGCGGACGCCTGCACGTTGATCATGGAGATGTTGTGCCCGAGCACGTCGTGCAGCTCCCTCGCGATCCGCAGCCGCTCCTCGCTGGCCCGCCGCCTGGCCTCCTCCTCCTTGGTCAGCAGGGCGTCCAGCGCGTGCTGGCGGGCCTCCGACAGGTAGGCGCGGCGGTTGCGGGTGACCCCGCCGAACGCGATGCACGCGACCACCCAGCCGGTGATCATCAGGAACATGCTGTCGTCCACGTGCCTGACCCCGCCGGTCTCGCCGAGCCCCATGGCCAGCAGCGCCGCCGCGCCCGTGACGATGGCCGCGACCAGATGGCCGCGATCGGCCGCCGTGTAGAGGGCGACGAAGAGCATCACGATGAGCGGCCCGTCGAGCCCCGCGTACGGGTAGTACGCCGCCACGGACACCGTCATCACGACCAGCGACGCCACCGGGTAACGCTGCCGCGTCAGCAGCGCGGCGCAGGCGATCAGCGGCAGCACGATGTCCAGGACGTTGAGCCGACCGGCGTTGCGGAAGGCGAAGAACGAGCCGGCCAGCACGGCGGCGATGGTGACCAGCGACACGATCGTGCTGGGTGACGGCCTGCGCATGCCCTCATTCTCTACGCTCTTCTGGGTAGAGCCGTTGAATGAGCACTAAGGACGAACTTCAGCAGGTCGAAGAGGACCTGACCCGGTTGCGGACCGAGAACCAGGAGGTGCGCGACCAGATCAGGGACATGGGCGCGACCGACCAGGTGGAGATCTCGGCGATGATCAGTCAGGCGGACGAGCAGGTCGAGCTGATCGCCGAGCTCGAACGCCGCCGCGACCGGCTGATCGAGCGGCTGGAGGAGGAGGGCGCCCGGTAAGGGCGCCCATGGATGAGGTCAGCGGAGCGGGGCGCCGACCTCATGCAGGTGCCGCAGGGCCTGCCCGTACGACTCGACGAGGCCGGTCTGGAGATAGTCGACGCCGATCTCCGCGCAGTAGCGCTCCACGATGGGCTGCGCCTTGCGCAGGTTCGGGGCCGGCATGTTGGGGAACAGGTGGTGCTCGATCTGGTAGTTGAGCTGGCCGAGCGCCACGTCGGTGAACAGGTTGCCGCGCACGTTGCGGGAGGTCAGCACCTGCTTGCGGAGGAAGTCCAGCTTGTCCTCCTTGGTGAGCACCGGCATGCCCTTGTGGTTGGGCGCGAACGTGGAGCCGAGATAGACCCCGAACAGCCCCTGGTGCACGACCAGGAACAGCAGCGCCTTGCCGAACGGCAGCACGGCGAAGACCGCGCCGAAGTAGACCACGACGTGCGTGATGAGGAGCGTCAGCTCAATGGCGGGCCGCTTGGCCGTCCCCTGGAACAGCGCCTTGAAGCTGGCGATGTGCAGGTGCCAGGCCTCCAGCGTGAGCAGCGGAAAGAACCAGAAAGCCTGATATTTCGCTATAAAACGGGGCAAGCCAGCGCTCCGCCTCGCCTGCTCCTGCGACCAGACGATCACCGCAGGTGAGACGTCCGGGTCGTGGTCCTCGTGGTTGGGGTTGGCGTGGTGCTTGTTGTGCTTGGTCGTCCACCAGCCCCAGCCGAGGCCGACGCCCAGATTGCCGATGATCAGGCCCGCGATGTCGCTCGGGCGGCGCGTCCTGAAGACCTGCCGGTGCCCGAGATCGTGGGCGAGAAAGCCCAGCTGCGCGAAGATCACGGCCAGCGCAGCCGCGACGAGGAGTTGCCACCAGGAGTCGCCTACCCAGACGAACAGAGCCCAGCCGCCGGCGTACACGGCGGCCATGATGCTCATCCGGATGGCGTAATAAAAGGGACGCCGGTCGAGGAGACCGGCGTCCGCTATGCGATGGGCTAGTCGGGCGAAGTCACTGCCTCGAGTGTCGATGGTGCCAGGACTGGCCACTGCTCTCCTTACCTCGCGGTGCAAGTTGCCCTAACCTTGGCGCATCCGCCGCCAAACCGGAAGCGCGGAGCCCGGCCGTGTGATCCACCTCAAGCCGCCCTCCACCGCCGTGGCCCCGACGCCGTGGCCGCGACCTGGGGTGTCGAGGGCCGGTGCGGCCGGGAGCGATCCAACGGAATCACCCGGGGCGCCAGCCCCGATCGGCGCGTCTCCTCACGCGGGCGCCGGCCCCGATCGGCGCGTCTCCTCACCCGGACTCCAGCCATCCCAGCGCGTACTTCTCGGGATCGGTCAGCGTCGCGCCCCGCTCCAGCGCCGCCTGGCAGACGTCCGCGCCCAGCGCCCGCACACACCTGCCCACCAGCCCGTTGACGTGCGGATCCGCCGACTCCCTGATGCCACGCAACGCCCGCGCGGCCCCCAGCAGCTCGGTGGCGGGCAGCGGAGCCAGATGCTCGGCCACCCCCTCCAGCACGGCCGCCCGCACGGTCCTGTCGGAACACCCCGCCATCAGCTCCAGCGCCCGCCGCAACGGCACCACCGGCGCCCCGCTCACCCGGGCGAGCTCCACCCGCAGCAACGCCCCGAACTGCGCAGTCGTCTCGACCCCGAGAGCCATGGCCCGCTCCAGCAGCCGCGCGGCCTCACCCGGATCGCCACCGCGCCGCGCCAGCTCGGCCCTGCCGTGCAGCACCCGGGCGATCATGTCCTGGTCCTCGGAACGCTCGGCGGCGGCCCAAGCCCGATCCAGCGCCCGCGCGGCCCCCTCCCGATCACCGGCCCGCCCCTTGAGCTGCCCCAGCCGCAGCAGGAACGTCATCGGCCCCAGCGGCGTCTCCAGCCCGGACAGCTCCGTCGCCAGCCGCTCCGGCTCCTCGCCGAGCGCCACCGCCGCGGCGAAGTCCCCCCGGTTCTCCGCCACCAGCGACAGCCAGTACAGCGACGCCCACTGCCCCCACCGGTCGCCGGTCTCGCGGAACCCGGCCAGCGCCGGCTCCAGCAGGTCCTCCGCGCCCGCCACCGCGCCGTACTCGAACCGCGTGACACCCGCCGCCAGCAGCGCCGCCGACCGCGTCCACACGTCGGGGTGGTCGCGCAGCCGCGCCGCCGCCCGCTCAGCCAGCTCCACCGCCTCGGCGGGCGTCGTCAAACCGCTGCCCAGCATGTACGCGTTCAGCGCCGCCGGATGGTCAGACTCGCGCACCACCCGGCTCACCCCGCCCCCGGTGAGCGCCACGCAGAGCCCGTGCGCCAGCTCCCGCCCAGGCGGCGCCACCGCGCCCACCCTGGCCAGCACCGCCGCCGCCTGCTCGGTCATCTCGCGCCACCGGCCGCGCACGATCCACGACAGGAAGCGCGGCAGGATGAGCCTGAGCGGGTCGTCGCCGCGCCGCAGCGCCGCGTCCAGGTTGTCCCGCTCGGCGTCCAGCACCGCCAGCCAGGCGAGCTGCGCCCCGGTCCGCAGGTGCGGCTCCGCCTTCTCGGCCAGCTCCGTGTAGTAGCGGGCATGATCGTGGCGCAGCTCCGGCAGGTCGGCGGCGGCGTACTGCCTGATGGTCTCCAGCATCGTGTAACGGTCGCCGGACATGGCGATCAGCGACTTGTCCACCAGCGAGGAGAGCAGGTCGGGATCGCCGCCGCAGACCCGCGAGACGGCCTCGTACGTGGCGCCGCCCGAGAACACCGTGAGGCCGCGCAGCAGCTCCCGCTCGCGCTCCGACAGCAGGTTCCAGCTCCAGTCGATGACCGCGCGCAACGTGCGGTGCCGCGGCTCCGACGTACGGCCGCCGCGGAACGTCAGCCGGTCGCCGAGCTGCTCGACCAGCACCGGCATCGGCATCGTGCGCAGGCGCGCGGCGGCCAGCTCGATCGCCAGCGGGATGCCGTCCAGCTCGCGGCAGATCCGCTCCGCCTCCGCCCGCGTCACCACCAGGTCGGGCCTGGCCGCCGCGGCGCGGTCGGTGAACAGCTCGGCGGCGGGGCCCGCCGGCAGCGGCAGCACCTGGTGCAGGCGCTCGCCGGGGATGTCCAGCGGCTCCCTGCTGGTGGCCAGCACGCGCAGGCCCGCCACCTCGGACAGCAGCCACCGCGCCACCCGCGCCGCCTCCTCGATCAGGTGCTCGCAGTTGTCCAGCACGATCAGCGGCGCGGTGCCGCGCAACGCCGCCACCAGGTCCGTCGCCTTCAGCACGCCCTCCACGGCCGCCCGGACGCTCGCGGCCGAGGCCAGCTCCACCAGCCACACCCCGTCGCGCACGGCCAGCCCGGCGGCCACCTCCAGCGCCAGGCGCGTCTTGCCCGCGCCGCCCGGGCCGACCAGCGTGACCAGCCTCGACCCGGCCAGGGATCCGCGGACCCGCTCGATGTCCTCGTGGCGGCCCACGAAGCTCGTGAGCTGGGCGGGCAGGTTGCTCCTGGGCTTCCGCGGCTCCCGCAGCGCCTCCAGGTGGGCCTGCCGCAGCTCAGGGCCCGGGTCGGCGCCCAGCTCGGTCGCGAGGGCCGTCCTGATCCGCTCGAAGAGCGCCAGCGCCTCCCCGCGCCTGCCCTGCGCCGCCAGGGCGCGCACGAGCAGCGCGTGGAACGGCTCGCGCAACGGATACGCGACGACCAGCCCCTCCAGCTCGGCCACCACCCCGGCGGCGTCGCGGTCGAGGTCGGCGGTGAGGCGGGTGGCCAGGGCCGTGAGCCGCAGCTCTTCGAGCCGCGCCGCAGGACCCGCCGCGAACGGCAGGCCGGCCGCGTCCGCCAGTGCGGGCCCGCGCCACAACGCCAGCGCCGCACGTACGTCACCCTCGCGCACCAGCCGCTCGAACGCCCACGCGTCCACCTCACCGGGCGGCACGTCGAGCAGGTAACCGGCGGGATGCGAGGAGATCAGCCCCGGCGCCTCCCTGCGCGCCCTCGACACGAGCGACTGCAGCGCCGCCATCGGATGCGCGGGCGAGTCGCCGGGCCACAGGTCGTCGATCAGGCGGTCGGCGGTCACCACCCGCCCGGGGTCGAGCGCCAGCCGCACCAGCAGCGCACGCACCCGGGCGCCGCCGATCTCGCCGCCCGCCACCCGCAGCGGCCCCAGAATCCCGACCCGCATCCACCCTCCACGACCGCGCGCCGAGTCAACAGTACGCACCCGACACGCCCGCGCCGCACCGGGCTCGAAGGCCGAGCCGTCCTCACAGACAGGGCTCAGAGGCCGAGCCGGTCCCGCAGCAGCTCGACCGGCAGGTGCGGCACCGTGGCCTCGCCGAACTCGGGCAGCCCCACCAGCAGCTCCTCCTCGGCCGCGTGCAGCCCCGCCACGGCCGCGTACCCCCTGCTCACCCGCGGCTCGATGTTGTAGTAGCTGCCGTTGCCGTACTGGATGCGCACGCTCTCCACCGCCGGCCGGGCGCTGGCCAGGCAGGCCCCCATCGGCAGCCCCAGCTCGGTCGGCGAGGTGAGGGTGTGGGCGTTGCCGGCCACGACCAGCGCGGGCTCGATGCGCGCGGCCAGCACCCGCTCCGCCATGAGCGCGTCCCGCTGCGACCAGTCGCCGGTGAACATCCCCCCGTCGAACAGCGTGACCGTCAGCTCGGGGATGGCTTTGAGCATCGCGAAGTGCCCCGCCGTCACGCGCCCGTCGCCGAGCCACCACAGCGGATGGTCGAGCCCCGTGCCGTCGGACAGGTAGACGTCGAGCTGCGGCTTCAGGTTCTCCGGCCATTCGAGGGCGAGGTGGGTCAGGCCGAGCGCCCGCATCAGCCCGAGGACGATCAGCGGGTTCTCCCTGACGCCGTGCACCTCGCCGAGCAGCAGCAGCCCCGTCTCCTCCAGCGAGCGTCTGGCCCGGTCGAGGGCGGTCTTCTCGATCGGCAGCGTGTAGTCGTCCGTGCGGAATTCGGCGACGGCCTCCAGCAGGCCGCTCAGCGTGTCGACGCCTGGCATGTCTCCACAGTGTTCGTCGCGGTCGCTGAGCGCAACCGTCAGGATTACTGGGTCGAGAGACGTTCGAACAGCGCCAGAGCCGCCTGCCTGACCTCCTCGGGCGTGACACCGTCCAGGGTCTGCCTGGCGTCGGCGATGTCGCGCGTGGTGGCCAGCGTGATCGCCACGGAAGAGGCGGCGGCGCGGTCGATCGATCCCGTCGGGGCGGCGTCAGCCAGTTCCTGGGCGCTCGCGGCGAGGTCGAGGTTGTCTCTCAACGGATCTCCTCGGGTGAAGACGGTTCGGCCCATTGCATCATCTGGCATCGTGCCGCATCCACCATTCGGTGAATTCCCGGCATCGCCCGTCGGGAGCGAACCGTATCACCCAGAGGTTGCTGTACGTCTTGTCCGGGTACGTCGTGACTCCCTGGATGACGCTCACGTCCTCCGTCACACTCACCGGATGCCACTCGAAGGTGGCCTCACCAGGCTTGTCCTGCCGGCCCAGCCACTCGCGGACGATGTCGTCGCGCCCCTGCCACGGCGAGCTGTACGGCTCGGTGTAGTAGACGGCGTCTTCAGTGAACAGGGCGGCGATGTCGTCGGGATCGTTGGAGTTCCACGCGCGTACGTAGCCCTCGATCCACGGGTGCGGCTGGACCATCCGGGTCATCCTCTCAGTGGGTCGTGGCCGACGGACATCAGCTCGCGCCGCGACTCGTCGTCCGTACGGTCGCCCAGCGTCTCGACCAGCTCCACGACCTGACGCATCACGTCGAGATCGTTCTTGGTGAGGTCGCCCTTGCGCTTGCTCAGGACATGCAGCACGCCCCGGCCCAGCTCGTCGATGCCCAGGTCGGGGTCGGGCGGGAAACCCTCCTCGTCGGAGGCGTCGGCGAGCAGGTACGCGCGCAGCTCCTCGGAGTTCATGTTGACCGCCCGGTGGAACTCTTCCCACAGCATGTCGGTGTCAAAGCCCTCAGTCATACTCGCCCGCCTACCCGTCAGGTCTCGCGTTACGCCCCTGTGACATTCCGGCCGCAGCCCCACACCGCCCAGGCTGTCGGCCCGCCCTTCCCAGACGGTCCGGCCACGCCGCCCAGGCCGTCAGCCTGCGCTCTCCCAGGCGGTCATGCCACGCCGTCTGCGAGTTCGGCCACCGTGTCGGCGACGCGCCGCTGCCGGGTCTCGGGCTTCTTGGCGCCCTCGACGTTCAGCACGTGCCACCGCTTGCGCGAGCAGGACAGGCTCTCGAAGAACTTCTTGGCCTCGGGCGCCGCGTCGAGTGCCGCGGCCAGGTCGTCGGGCACCGTCACCTCGCGGGGTGCGGTGTCCAGTGTGACCTCCACCTCGACCTCGTCGCCCGCCGCCACGCCGCAGCCCTGCCGGTTCTCGGCGCGCCGTTGATCGTCACGGTGACGGCGGGCCGCTTGCCGCCGCCCAGCTCATCGACCACTGGTGCGACAGCTCAGCGGGCGAACGCGCGGAAGACGGGGCTGGTCGCCAGCAGCTCGTCGTACGTGCCCTCCGCCGACACCCGGCCCTGGTCGAGCACCAGGATCCGGTCGGCCGTGCGGATGGTGGACAGCCGGTGCGCGATGGTCAGCAGGGCGCTCTCCCTGGCCAGGGCCGTGGTGGTGGCGGCGAGCGCGGCTTCGGCGGCCGGGTCGAGGTGGGCGGTGGGCTCGTCCATGAGCAGCAGGCGGGGGCGGGGCAGCAGGGCGCGCGCGATGGCCACGCGCTGCCGCTCGCCGCCGGACAGCAGCGCGCCGTGCTCGCCGACCGGCGAGTCCAGCCCGCCGGGCAGCCGCTCGACCACGGGACGCAGCCCGGCCAGGTCGACGACGTGCTCGACGCGGGCGTCGTCCGCGTGCGGGAGCGCGTAGACGATGTTGTCGCGCAGCGTGCCGTGCAGCAGCGGGGCGTCCTGCTCCACCACGCCGATGCGGGCCCGGCAGGCTTGGCGGCCCAGCAGGTCGGCGGGGACGCCGTCGAACAGGATGACGCCCGAGTCCGGGTCGTGGAACCGGCCCGCCAGGGCGAAGATCGTGGACTTGCCCGCGCCCGAGGCGCCGACCAGGGCGATGTGGGCGTGCTCGGGGACGCTGAAGGAGACGCCCCTGAGCACGCGACGACCCGGATAGCCGAACCACACGTCGCGGAACGCCAGCGCCGCCGGCGGCCCTGCCTCGTGGAGCGGTGGGGGCTCTGGCGCGGCGGACGGTTCGGGGCGGTCGCGTTCGACGGGCAGCTCCATGATCTCGTGGACGCGTTGCAGCGCCCCCAGCGCCCGCCGCACCGTGGCGAGCCCCTCGAACAGCGCGGCCACGGGCACCACGAGGAAGAGCGCGTACATCAGCACCGCCACGAGATCGCCCAGCGAGGTGGTCCCGGTGGCCACCCGGATGCCGCCGACGAACAACATCACCAGGAACGAGCCGTTGGCCGCCAGCGCCATGACCGGATGCACGGCGGCGGTGAGCTTCGCCGCCCGCACCCCGGCCGAGCAGGCCTCCCGCGCGGCGGCGCCGATGGCGGCGCTCTCCCGCTCCTCGGCCCGGCAGACCCGCACCGTGCGGATGGCGCTCAGGGCGCGGTCCAGCTCGGCGCCGACCGCCCCCACCCCCGCCTGCACCCGCTCGGACGCCGTGCGGATGCCGGACAGCGCGACCTCGACGAGGGCGGCGGCGACGGCGATCACGATCAGGATGAACGTGAACAGGACCGGGTCCAGCCACACCATCAGGGCGATGGCGGCGGCGGCGGTCAGCGCGCTGGTGGCGACGTCCACCGCGGTGTCGGCGACGACCTCGCGCAACTGGCCGACGTCGGCGGTGACGCGGGTGACGAGGTCGGCTCTGCGGCGGCGGGCGTACTCGGCCATCGGCAGCCGCAGCAGCCGCCCGATCAGCGCGGTGCGCAGGCGCAGCAGGAGGTGCTCCGCGGTGCGGCCCAGCACGTAACGGCCGGACGCCTCGACGGCGGCCTGCGCGGCGAACAGGGCGGCCAGCGCGGCGAGGGCTCCGCCGAACGGGCGGCCCGCGCCGGCGGCGTCGATGGCGTTCTTGGCCAGCAGCGGCTGCGCCATGCCGAGCCCGGTGCCGATCAGGCTGAGCACCGCCGCCACGGCCATGGCCGGGCGGTGCGCGGTGGTGAGCCGCAGCAGGTGCCTGACGCCGACCCGCTCCGGCGGCTCAGGACTCGGCACGGCGACCGGTGCCGTCATCACCAGGCGGACTCGGCGGCGGGACATCGGGGCGGTGGCGGTCCGGTGGTGGGTCGGCGGCGCGCTGGGGGCTCAGTGGTGGGACATCGGTGCTGTGCGGGCACGACGGTGGGACGGGGGTGCGGGGATGGCTCGGCAGCGGGGCGACGGTGCGGGGGACGGCGCGGTGGAGCGGGGGGACGACGATGGTGCGGTGGTAGCTCGCGGGCGGCTCGTCGACGGGCCGGTTGCCCGCCTCGACCCAGGCGTGCGCCGCGAACGGATGCACCCGCACCCCCGCACACCAGGTCGGCCACGAGCCGCGCATCCGGCACAGCAGCGCGGTGGCGATCGAACGCGGCAGGCACCCCTCACCGGCGCAGGACAGGCTGACGGCCATCACCGCGTCCCTGGCCGCCTTGGCCTGCGAGGCGGTCGCGGGCGGGGCCCCGCGCCGGGCGAGTTCGAGCACGGCCCGGATGCGGGCGGGCGGCAGCCGTCCGATGAGATGCGCGGCGCCCACGGCGGCCAGCGCGGGCGGGCGGCGCCACCAGGGCAGGCGGGTGCGGGGAGCGGGGGTCATGGGAACGCTCACGGGAGGCTCGTCTCGTCGATCAGGTCGGCGGCGCGCAGCCGCGCGAGGAGGGCTTCGACGTCGGCTTCGGCGGTGGGCGCGGCACCGGGGTGGGCGCGCGCCAGCTCGCGGGCCGCCTCGGCGGGGCCGCCGCCCGACAGCAGGCTGCGCAGCACGAGCACCGCGGTGGCGTTGAGCTGGCGGTAGCGGCCGTTGCGTTCGTCGAGCAGCACGGCGGCGTCGTCGGCCTCGGTCATGGTGACGCCGGGGCGTAGCCTCATCGGTCGGGGCCTTCCTGTGCGGGTCGGGTGCGGGGTGGCGGGGGCAGGGCGCGCAGCCAGTTCTCCATCGCGATGAACCGTTCGAGGTCGTCGCCGGGATCGTCGGTGGTGGGGGTGCGCAGGACGGCGCGGCGCAGCGCGGCGGGGTCGGCGAGGCCGAGTGCGGCCAGCCGGGAGCCCTCGGCCAGGGCCAGGAGCTGGTCGCGGTGGCGGCGCAGGCCGTCGAAGAAGGTGAAGGAGAACTCGCCCTTGGTGGTGCGGCTCAGGCACTGGGCCGGGACCCGGCCGGCCATGGCGGCGACGGTCAGCGGCTTGTACGCGCCGGGCCGGGCGCGGTGGTCGACGCGGATGGCCAGGCAGGCGTCGATGACCGGGGTGTCCAGGTACGGGGTCTGCATGGCGGCGCCGTACCGGGCGGTCAGCCGTTGCGCGAGACGCAGGTCGGCGGCGCTGTCGCGGATGGCGGCCAGCGTCAGGTGCTGGGCGCGCGTGCCGGCCAGCGGTTCGGCGTGGGCGGCGGCCTGGCGGAGCAGGCGGGCGGCGGTCGCGGCGGCGTCGGGGTGCGTCCAGGAGGGCAGCCGGAGCGGCCATTCCCAGCCCAGGTCGGGCCGGTGCTCGGGCGGGTACGGGGCGGTGAGCAGGCCGGCCTGGCGGGCCAGCCACGACGGGTAGGAGCGGTGTCCGGCCAGCGCGGCCAGGCTGGCGGCCAGCGGCCAGCGGGACTTCGCGCGGCGCTCGCGCAGGTGCGGCCACCACGCCAGCGGGTGCCGCCTGGCCAGGTCGTGCAGGTAGCAGGGCGGCGGCAGGGTGACCTCGTCGCCGCCGTGCCCGGTCAGGTGCACGCTCGCGCCGTGCGCGGCCAGTCGCTCGGCGACGGTGCGCAGGTCCGCCACGTTGGACAGGACGCCCAGTGGCTCGTCCAGGCCGGTGACCGGTTCGGCGACGCGGGCGTACCGGCCGGGCAGCTCGCCGGGGGCGAGCACGAGGTGCTCGCCGTCCAGCAGCGCGGCGGCCTGGCGGGCCCAGCGCTCGTCGTCGTGGGCGAGGTCGAGGGCGCCGGAACGCACGGTGACCAGCCGCCCGGCACCTTCGCGCACCCCGGGGTGCAGGAGCGTGGGTGGGCGGGCCGTGTGTTCTCGTAGGGCGGTCTGGGCGAGGAAGCAGAGCGGGGTGGAGTCGAGCCCGCCGGACAGGTCGGCCGCGATCGTCCGCCCGTCGCGCACGCGGCAGGCGACCGCCTCGGCCACCGCCTGCCCCACCATCGGCGCGCCCTGACCCAGGTCGAGCCCGGGCTCGGGCGGCTGCCACCACCGCGTGGCCCGCACCGACCCGTCGCGGGACAGCAGCACGGCCTGGCCGGGCTCGACCGCGTGCACGCCGTTCCACATCGAGCCCGACAGGGGCGGCGGCACGAACGTCAGCAGCCGCGAGACCAGCCGGTCCTGGTTCACCTCGGCGCCGCGCCAGGCGGCCAGCACGTCGGCCCGGTCGGCGGCCACCGTGACACCGTCCAGCGTGGTGTGGAAGACGCGGCGCAGACCGGCGGCGTCGCCCCGGATCCGCGGCGCGCCGTCGACCACGGTGACCAGGTGGAAGCTGCCGGGCAGCCCGGCCACCACGTCCTCGGCGGCGCCGTGGTGGGTGAGGCGGGCCGCCCGGCGTTCCAGGTCGGTGGCGGTGACCGGGCTGTGGCCGATCACCGCCACCTGGATCGGGCCGAGCGTCACGCAGACGGGCGCCGGTGCGGTGAAGACACCGATCAGGCAGGGACGGCCGGAGGGGTGGCGCAAGGCCACCACGACCCCTGGCGATCGCACCAGCCCAGTCACCGCGACGTCGGCGGCGGCGCTGTCGGGCAGCACCGCGAACCAGTCATCCGCACGCATCGGCACCGATCACACTCCTCAGTGGAAGAGGCGGCGAAGCCAGTCGCGGTAGCGGTGCGGCCCGTGGCCGCGGGTGACCTCGGCGAAGTCACCTGCCTCCTCCATGGCCGGCGGCAGGTACGGAGCCTGCTTGTCCATCACGTTCTCCTCTCTTTGGTGAGATGCGTCCGGTTGACGCACCACTCCTCCCTCTCTAGCGCATCTAGCAGGAAAAATCGCATAGAGTAACTGTTATGTAACTTTGAGTTATGCTAAATGTGGTTACGATTCGCCGAATTTCGTATCTCGTTTAGGTATGGAGGTACTCAGGCCGTACGTCGGTGCCTCGGGGAGTATGGAGTCGCCTCGGCGCGGGGGACGCGGGGGCGACTCCCAGGGAAATGCCGCGAGGAGGGGACGGCACGTGTCACGGGCTCGGACGGGCGGTCTGCCAGCCGCGGTCCCGGCCCGCGACACGTGCCGAGCGGGTCACGAAGGCGAGGGTGCGGGCCCGGTGCTGCCACGTGGCGTGAGGATGGCGGCCTGGTCCTCGTAAGGCGGCACGTCCTCGCCCGCGATCAGCGCCAGCAGCCGCTGCGCCGCGTGCGCGCCGTAGGCGGGGATGTCGCGGGTGAGCGCGGTCAGCGGCGGCCTGACCACCTGGGCGAGCGGCGAGTCGTCCCAGGCCACGATGGACAGGTCGGCGGGCACCTCCACCCGCATCTCCTGCGCCACCGACAGGCCGGCCACGGCCATGATGTCGTTGTCGTAGACGATGGCGGTGGGCCGGTCGGGCGAGCTGAGCAGCCGCCTGGTGGCCCTGGCGCCCTCCTCGCCGGTGTAGTCGGTGTGCACGATGACGTGCTCCGCCACCCCTTCGCACGCCTGCGTGAACGCCTGGTCGCGTACCGTCGTGTGCACCAGCTCGGGCAGCCCGGCCACCCGCGCGATGCGGCGGTGCCCCAGCGCCCTCAGGTAGCCGACGGTCTCGCGGACGGCCTCGCCCTCCTCCGACCAGATGGCCGACAGCGAGCCCGACTGGGAGGGGTGGCCGATGACCACGGCCGGCATGCCGAGCCGTTCGAGCTCGGCCACGCGGGAGTCGTCGTAGTGCAGGTCCACGAGGAACACGCCGTCGATGCGGCTCTCGCCCCACCAGTGGCGGTAGACCTCGCTCTCCTGCTGGTGGCTGGTGACGACCTGGAGCAGCAGCGCGTACGAGCGGTCGCCGAGCACCCCTTCGATGCCGCTGATCAGCTCCATGAAGAACGGCTCGACGCCCAGGATGCGGGCCGGGCGGCACAGCGCGAGGCCCACGCAGTTGGCCCTGGCGCCGTTGAGCGCGCGGGCGGCGCTGTTGGGCCGCCAGCCGATCTCGTCGGCGATGGCGATGATCCTGGCCCGGGTCGCCTCCGACACCCCCGGTTGCCCGTTGAGCGCGTAGGAGACCGCCACCTTGGACACGCCGGCCCGGCTGGCGATGTCGGCGATCGTCGGTCGCTTCACCGGACTCCCTCTCTGAACCGGATAACCCTCCACACTCTAGGACACTGGCATGGTGCCCCTGCACAGCGGCCGTTAACCGCTTAAGTCGCATGCCAGGGCCGGGAATCCTGGGTCTCCTTGGCGGCCTCGGCCACCCGCAGCGCGAACGTCGGCCGCTGGGAACCCTCCACCGGCCCCAGGTAGGTGTGCCCGGTCAGGTGGCACCACGCGGGCAGGTCCACCGGGGCGGCGGGGTCGGTGGCGATCAGGTGGATCACGGCGCCCGGCCCCGCGGCGCGCACGTGCGCCCGCAGCTCGATGAGCAACTGCACGCAGAGCTTGTCGCCGCCGTCGACCACCAGATCAGGCATGCGTATAGGAAACCACCACTCAGGCACCCGTGTGCGCGCGGGCCACTTGCGCGAAGGCGACGGCGGCGGGCAGCGGGTCGGCGGGCAGGGCGAGCAGGATCGTGCGCAGCGACGGGGGCTCCAGGGGCAGGGCGGCGACCCCGGTGAGGCGGGCGGGCAGCGACAGCTCCGGCATGATGCTCACCCCGAGGCCCTCGGCCACCATGGCGAGGATGCTGCCGGTGTCCCGCACCCGGTAGTGGCAGCGCCAGCTCACCCCGAGGCCCCTGATCAGCGGCTCGCACCCGCCCGTGGACATGATGAACGGATGCCGCGCCAGCTCGGCGACCGGCACCGACGGCCCGGCGCTCAAAGCGTGCCCGCTGGGCACGACGGCCAGCAGCCGGTCCCGCGCCAGGGGCCTGGTGACCAGCTCCGGGTCGGAACCGGTGACCGTGCCGACGTCGGCCGCGCCCGTCCGCAGCCAGTCCAGCACCTCCTCGTCCGACCCCTCGATCACCGCGAGCCGCACCCGCGGATGCGCCTCGCCGAACCTGCGCAGGATCGGCGGCAGCAGCCGGGCGTTGGCGCTCGGCACGACGCCGACGCGCAGCACCCCGCCGTCCTGCCCGCGCGCCGCCGCGGCCTCCTGCTCCAGCGCTTCGAGCTGCGCGAGGATCAGCGTGGCCCGGCGGCGCACGGCCTGCCCGGCAGCGGTCAGCGCCACCCCCTGCGGGCTCCTGACCAGCAGGGTCACGCCCAGCTCCCGCTCCAGCGCGCGCAGCGCGTGGCTGACGGCCGACTGCGTGGTGTCCAGCTCCTCGGCGGCGCGCGTCATGTTGCCCGTACGCGCGACCGCCGCGAGGATCCTGAGCTGGGTGAACGTCATAGCGCCGCGCTGAGCAGCCCCGTCACCAGCGGATGCGGCGACCCGGGCGCCGACCTGGTCTGCGGGACGTACAGGGTGGCCAGGTAGAACGGGTGGCCGGGCAGCTCCAGCACGCGGGCGTCGCCGTCGCCGTCCACCCCGGTCACCAGCAGGCCGCCGTCGTGCAGGGTGTCGCGGTGGGCGGGGTCGAGGCCGAAGTCGCAGTAGTACTCCTCCTCGGCGCCGGTCGCGCCGTAGAGTGCCGCGGCGCGGGAGCCTTTCGCGAGCGTCACGGGCATCGTCCTGCCCGCGAGCGAGCAGGCCAGCTCGGAGACGAACAGGGTGGAGGCGTACGGGTCGTACTCGGCGTGCCCGGCCTCCGCGAAGCCGAGCACGTTCCTGGCGTACTCGATCACCATGTGCTGGAGGCCGCCGCACGTGCCCAGCGTGGGCACGCCGTTCTCGCGCCCGAGCCGCAGCGCGGCCAGCGCGCCCGCCAGGCTCTGGTACGGGCTGCCGGGCGCGCACCACAACACGTCGGCCGCCGCCACCCGCGCCAGGTCCCGCTCCAGCGGCTCGGTCGCCAGCCACCGCACGTCCACCTCGACGCCCAGGCGGTCGGCGGAGTGGCGCAGCGCGTCGTCGGTCGCGGGGTGCGGCGGGAAGGCGGGGTCGTGGTCGCCGATGACGGCGACCCGCAACGTATCGGTCATGCGGGCCACTATGCGTCGCTCCGGCCATGAACTCCCATACCGGAGGCCGCGCCCGTCATGAGCGGATGCTCATGCCGGCGGTCAGGAGCGGGAGCATGACCTCGACGCGGGTGCCCGCGCCCGGCTCGCCCGTCACCACGCAGATGCCGCCCAGCTCCGCCGCCCGTTCCCGCATCGAGCCCAGCCCCACGCCCGCGCGGTGCGAGGCGGGCAGGCCCTTGCCGTCGTCGGCGATGAGCACGCGCAGCATCGGCTCCTCCCGCTGCAGCGCGATCCGGGCGCGGGACGCCTCGGCGTGCCGGCGGATGTTGGTGAGCGCCTCCTGGACGATGCGGTAGACGGCCACCTCCACGGCGGCGGGCAGGTCCTCCAGGTCGCCTTCGACGGCCACCTCGATCTCGGTGCCGGGCGAGGACTGCCCGGCCAGGTCGCGGACGGCGCGGGCGAGGCCGAGGTCGTCGAGGGCGGGCGGGCGCAGGCCGTACACCAGCTCGCGGATGTCGCCGGTCACGGCGCTCATGCCGGCGTGCAGCTCGCGCAGCAGCTCGTCGGCCGCCTCGGGGGAGCTCTTGAGGCTGAGCCGGGCCATGTTGATGGTCATGGCCATGGCGGACAGGGTCTGGCCGAGGCCGTCGTGCAGGTCGCGGCGCAGGCGGCGGCGCTCCTCCTCCCTGGCGGTCAGGATGCGCTCGCGGGAGCGTTGCAGGTCGGCCGCCATGCGCACGGCGTGCGCCACGTCCGCCGCGTACGGGGTGAGCGTGGCCAGCACGCGCTCGTTGTGGGCGGCGGGGAAGCGGCGCGGCCCCGGCGGCCCGACGAGCAGGCGGCCGACGCGCGACCCGTGCCAGATCAGCGGCACCTCGCGGGGTTCCGCTCCGACGCGGCCGCTCTCCACGTAGCGGGGCTCGCCGTCGGCCACCTCGACGGCGACGCCTTCGACGGCGAGCCCGTCGCGCAGCACGCTGACCACGGAGTTCAGCGCTCTGGCCGGGTCGGCGCCGCGCACGGCCTGGGTGAGCCGCTCGGCCAGCACGCCGGGGTCGCCGACGGCGCCGTACAGGAGCCGGTCCACGGCCCGCTGCAGCGCGCGGCGCAGCGGCTGGAAGAAGGCGCCGGCGAACAGCGCGGCGGCGATCCCGGCGACCTGGTGGTAGCCGGAGACGACCAGGCTCGACAGGGTGCCGGCGCCGAAGTAGACGAGGCTGACCACGACGATGACGCCGGCCGCCACGATGGCCCGGCTGATCACGGTGTCGATGCCGTAGAGCCGGTACCGCATCACGGAGAACGCCACCGCGAACGGGATGGCCGCCGCCCACGCGATGGCCGGCCACATGAACACCGGCGAGATCGCGGCGCCGATCAGGAACACGATGTATCCGGCGAACGCGAACAGCGGCCAGCCGATCTGCCGCCGTTCGGCCGGGCCTGCGCCGCGCAGCCGCGACGCCAGCGACAGCGCGGCCAGCGCCATCGCGGTGTAGATGCCCGCCCAGCCGACCGTCGCGATCGTTTCCGCGTAGGGCGTCAGCGCGGGGATCTGCAGCGGGTTGGGGATGACCGCGGGGTACGGGTATCCCTCGACGCGCGGCGCCCTGAACAGGTACTGGACGGCGGCGGCGCTGATCGAGACGCAGCCCAGCCACAGCGCGGGCCGCCACCGCTTGGACGGCAGGCGCCCGTCCGGCGAGTACAGCGGCAGCACCATCGTGAGCGACAGCCCGCACACCGCCCACCCGAGCCGCAGCGGCACCCGCAGCCAGCCTGCCAGCGCGAGGTCGCCGCCGGCGGCGGAGGCGAACATCAGCGCGCTCGACACGTCGCTGACGGCCGCGGCCAGCCCGCCGACGCACATGAGCCAGGCCATGTTGAGCCGGGGCCGGTGGTAGATGAGGAAGGCGCCGACGGCGGGGAAGGTGAGGGTGACGGCCGACTGGGGGCTGACGGTGACGTCGGGCGCCCACTCCGTGGGCAGCCGCGCCCACACCAGGTACGCCGTCACGGACAGGATCGGCGAGGCCACGGCCATGACCGACGCGACCACGACCGGGCCCGTCAGGCGTCCACGCTGATGCTCCGCGAGTTCGGCCATCGTGCTCTGTCCCCGCTCCTGTCCTGGCCCCGCGAAACGGGCGGGGCCAGGACAGAATAGGCGCTACTGGACGGTGACGGTGGTCTTCGCGGTCACAGTTGTGCCCGTAACCTGCCCGGTCACGGTGAACGCGCCGGGCTGGGCGTACCGCCCGGGATCGACGGACTCCCAGGTGACGGCCACCGAGCTGTCCTTCGACCCGTCGTTGTACGTCGCCACCACGGTCCTGGGCAGCACCGGCGCGACCCCGGCCCGGGTGGTGACGGCCTCCTCCGCGATCGAGGTGATCGTCACCGCCGAGGTGGCGCGGACGTACACGGTGGCCTGGGCGGGCTGCCGCACGCCTTCCGCCAGGCCGGTGATCGTGAAGCTGGTGCCGCCGGTCCTGACCTGCTCGGGGGTGACCTGCTGCCAGGTGACGGCGGCCTGGCCGCGGGAGCCGTCGGCGTAGACGGTCTCCACGGTGGCGGGCAGCTCGGGCAGCGTGTTCACCAGGGTGGGCACGTGGACGGGGCGCACCGAGTCGGGCGGCACCTCGTACACCTTGACCTCCAGCAGGCCGACCGACGCCGCACCGGATTCGAGCCGCACGCGCAGCCGCGAGGTGGTGACGGTGTCGAAGGAGACGGTGTTGTAGGCGTCCACGGCCGCCGGGTAGGACTGCGCGCCGGTGACGTCCTCGAAGGAGTCGCCGTCCCACTGCTGGATCTTCCACGAGGCGGGCACGCGCACGCCGCCGCCGTCGTCGAAGAAGTACACGTCCGCCTTGTTCACCTGGACGGGGGCGGGCCAGTCGAGCTGCACCCACTGCGTGCCCTGCTGCGGCCAGGTGCCCCAGCGCGGGTTGGCGGCGTCGTTGGAGCGCGGCGGGTCGATGTCGTCGTTGATGGCGGTGACCCGCTCCCACGGCGAGGTGTAGGAGGCCGTGGGCGTGGCCCTGGGCGCGATGTTCACCTGAGCGGCCTGGTCGGTGGCGGTGACGCGCACGGTGGCGGTGGTGGTCCTCGCGCCGTCCGTGGCGGCCAGCTCCAGCGTGTACGACCCCGCCGCCGAGAACGCGACCACCGTGGCAGGGCCGGTCGGCTCGGTGAAGTACGCCTCACCGGGCCCCGACACCTTGGACCACTGCATGCTCAGCGTGCCCTTGGGCAGGGCGTCGTCCTTGACCACGGCCTCGATCCTGGCCTGCCCCGGGCGGGTGAAAGCGGGATCGACCACGGGCACCACCTGCGGCGGCCGGTTGGACACGCGGCCGGCGGACCCGCCCGCGTGGTAGGCCTGCACCTCCTTCACGCTCGCGCCCCCTGCCAGCACCCGCAGCTTGGCGGTGGTCACGGCGGGGAAGCGGATCTCGTTCAGGTTCGCCCGGGGGTAGGGCGGTGTCCTGTCCTGTCTCGGCACGTCCTTCCAGGCGCCGCCGTCCTGGTACTGCAGGGTGTAGAGCGCGGGGTCGAGGCGGGTCTTGCGGTCGTTGTAGAAGTACAGCCGCACCGTATCCACCTTGCGCACCGCGCCGAGGTCCACCTCCAGCCAGTCGCCGCCGCCCCAGTAGGGCTCGTTGATCGTGAACCCGTCCACCGCGCCCGCGGCGTCGCCGGTGGAGGCGGTGGCCGTTTCGACCAGGTTCCGGCGCGTGGAGTCCAGGTCCACGCCGGCCTTCTGGAACAGGTCCTCGACACGGTCGCCGGTCAGCCTGACCTCGGTGGGCGACTTCAGCGACGGGGCCTTCTCCGCGTGCAGCACGTCGCCGCCCTCGACCTTGCCGGTCCTCGGGTCCCAGGTGGCGTGCGCGAGGCCGGAGAGCGTGACCTTGCGCTTGCCGTCGATGACGATCGAGTAGCCCTCGGGCACGCCCGCGTAGTGGCGGGCGCCGTCGCCCGGCTTGTCCCAGACGATGCTCAGGTCGGCGCCGCGGTAGTCGATGCCGTTGACGGTGAAGTGGTCCCAGCCGATGTCCACCGGCCACAGCTCGACCTTGCCGTCCGAGCGCGGGCGCAGGCCCATGACGTCCTCGATGACGGTCCAGTTGCTGCTGCCCAGGATCGTGTGGTGGATCCAGGAGCGGTAGTCGATGGTCTTGGTCTTGGGGTTCCAGTTGGCCCAGAACTCGTTGGCGTCGGGGTAGCGGGTGTCCCCGCCGACGTACTGCGACCAGGCGTTCCAGTAGAGGAGCTGCTTGTACTGCGCGGCCGTCAGGTACGGGTTGGCGTACTCGCGCAGCGCCTTGGAGAACAGCGCGAAGTTCCTGGTGGAGTTGATCTGGGAGAAGTTGTTGGAGCCCGGCTTGCCCTGGGCGGCGGCCTCCGCCTTGTCCTTCTGGTTGGCCGTGTACGCCGGGAAGATCGGATATTCCGCAGGATCGGCCCACAACCTCAACGCCTCCCGATATTTCGGGTCATCGGTGGGGACGAGGCCGGTCGCGTACGGGATGTAGTTGTTGGACTCCTTCCACGGGATCAGGTTGCCCGTCTGCAGGTCGCGGTGCTTGAACAGCTTGTTCTGCTCGTCCCACAGCAGGGTGAGGATGCCGTCGCGCACCTTGCCCGCCACGCCCCGCATCTCGGTGGCCTTCGCGGCGTCGCCCGACAGCTCGTACGCCTGCGCCGCCGCCATCGCGTTCGCGTAGACGTAGGCCCCTTCGAGCCGCTCGTTGGCCCGGTCGTAGTAGTGGAACGACACCGCGTCGGCGTCGTTGCCGGTCATGGCCTCCCAGTCGTACTCGATGACGCCGTTGTCGTTGGAGTCGTAGGCGTCGAGCTGCCCGTACACGTCCTTCTCGGCGTACCTGGCGAGGTTGCGCAGGATCGACGGCTGCCCGCCGTGGAGCTGGTAGCTCTCCAGGGCGGCGGCCGAGATGTACTGGGTGTAGCTGTTCGACCAGTTCTCCGGGTCGCCGGGGTTGTCGGTGTACTTCGAGTTGCGCGACACCTCGCCCGCCGACACCCACGGCCCGTAGGAGTAGACCGGGTCCCGCAGGTACTTCAGGTCCTGCACGAACATCGGCACGGTCAGCACGATCGCGTTGTTGTAGCCCAGCGCCCCCTCCACCGACGTGGGGAACTGGTAGTCGTTGCCCGGGATGTCGGCGTCCAGGAAGTTGAAGCGCATCAGCCACCAGCGGTAGTAGACGAACTTCTTGATGTTCTCGTCGGGCACGTCGATGTAGGGCAGGTTCTCCGCCCACCAGGCGTTGTAGTCCTGGAGCTGGCGGCGCAGCGCCTGCTCGGGCGAGCGGCCCTTGTACCCGTCGTACTCGGCGCGCGACCTCGGCAGCTCCTCGGTGACGAAGCCCATCTGCACCTTGGTGCGCACGGTCCTGCCAGGCTCGACGGTCAGCGAGCCCTTCAGCGCGCCGTCCGACACCTTCAGGCCGTCGCCGCTGAGCCTGGGGAAGATCGTGGTCAGCTTGTTCTTCGCCCACACCGCGCCGGTCAGCTCCCGGTCGCCGTCGGCGTTCCTGGCGTAGGGGGAGGTGACGGTGACGGGCACCGAGCGGGCCTGCGCGCCCGTGTTGGTGATCTCCAGGGTGGTCACGGCCACGTTCTCGTGGGTGATGAACTTCTCGACCCCGACGGCCAGCCCGTCACCGGCGTACCGGCCGGTCCAGTGGCTGGGCATCTGCAGACGCTGGGAGACGTCCTCGGTGAGCGGGGCGCCGAGCGAGATCTCGTACGCGTCGCGGTTGTCGATGCTCTCCCAGTACGCCACGGACCCGCCGAAGCCGAGCACCGACGGGTCGTGCTCCTTCATGAACAGCGCCCGCCCGCGCGTCATCAGCCACGGCCCCGCCGGGTCGTCACCGGGGCGGGCGAGCATGCGGTCGATCCAGTACGAGTCGCCGCCCTTCTCCTTCTGGTAGATCTCCGCCATCATCCTGCGCGGGTGGTAGCCCACGGGCTCGGCCGGAACCGGGTCGTCACCCGTGAAGACCGGCATGCCGAGCGCGTCGTCCGCGTGGGACGGCGGCACGCCCAGCGAGGCGGTGAGCGCTAACACGGCCAAGCAGACCAGGGGTTTGCGCACGTCCATCTCCTAGATCGTCGGAAGCCAGACCCGCATGGTGGCGGGACCCCGGTTGCCCCAGCGGTGGTAGGGCACCAGCCGCAGCCGCACGTCCGCGCCCTCCTGGGAGGCGGGCGCCGCGCCGTACGGCCAGGTGCCGTCGCCGCCGGAGCTGACCTTCGCCCCCACCTCCAGCTCCACCACGCCGTCCGTCTCGTGCTCCTCCGGCGGATCGACGCGCGCCGTCACGGCGGCGAGCGGCGGCTCGTCGGCCACCGACTCCGCGCAGTAGACGAGCGGCCCGCGCTCCACGGCCGCGCTGCCCCGTAGCGCGTCGATCCGCCGGTCGGGGAGGGTCCACCTGGGCCGCATCGGCAGTTCGAGGCGGATCTCGTCACCGGCCCGCCACGGCCCCTCGACGTAGGCGTAGCCGGGGCCGACGGGCCGGATGACCGGGCCCTCCGGCAGCGGCGCGTCCTGGGAGGACACCGGCACGTGCGCGAGCGTGGCGTCCGTGGCCCAGGCGGGCACCCGCAGCCCGACCCGGCCCTCGCCGTCCTCCAGCACCCGCACGCTCACCGAGCCCTGCCACGGGTAACCGGTCTCCACCCGCAGCGCCAGCCGCCCTGACCTGATCTCCGCCGGGGTGAGGTGGTGGATCAGCACCCCGCCGTCCTTCGCGGCGGCCACGTACGCGGGCAGCGACGCCAGCGTCCTGGCGATGTTGTTCGGGCAGCACGACACGTCGAACCACGGCGAGCGCAGCCCGCCCTCGGCCGCGTGGTTGACCCCGTCGAGCGGCGTCGCGGGCACCCGCACCTGCAGCGGGTTGACGTAGAAGAACGACGCGCCGTCCAGCGCCACGCCCGTGGCGAGCATGTTGTACATGGTCCGCTCCGCCAGGTCGGCGTAGCGGGCGTCGCCGGTGGCCAGCAGCAGCCGGTGCGCCAGCATGATGGAGGCGATGCTCCCGCACGTCTCGTTGTAGGCGCGGTCCGGCGGCAGCTCGTAGTCCTCGCCGTACGACTCGTCGGCATGCCTCGAGCCCATGCCGCCGGTCAGGTGCGTACGCCGGGCGACCGTCCGCTCCCACTGCGACTCGACCGCCTTGAGCAGCTCCTGGTCGCCGGTCTCGACCGCCACGTCCACCACGCCGGAGGCCAGGTAGAGCGCCCGCACGACGTGCCCGCGGAACACCTGCGCCTGCCTGACGGGCAGGTCGTCCTGGTAGTAGGCGCGGCCGAACGGGATGTCGGCCAGCGCCGGCAGCCCTCGGCGCTCGACGAAGCGGCGGGCCATCTCCAGGTACCGCTCGGTGCCGGTGGCCCGGTACAGCTCGACCAGCGCCATCTCGATCACCGGGTGGCCGCAGGTCTCGTCGCCGTCCATGAAGCGGCGGCACACGTGGTCGGCGGCCCTGGTGACGACCTCGGTGAGCTGGTCCTCGCCGTGCATGCGCAGCCGCGCGACCCCGGCCTGGATGAGGTGGCCGTAGCAGTACAGCTCGTGCCCCCACTCGAAGTCGGTGTAGCGGCTGCCCGTCCAGCGGGTGTTGAGGTAGCCGTCGCCCTCCTGCGCCTGCGCCACGATCTCGGCCAGCGCGGGCAGCCCCGGGTGATCGGCCCAGGCCATGGCCTCCAGCAGCTTGTAGATCTCCGAGTCGCTGAACTCCCGTCCCCTGCGGGGCCGCTCGCCCCTGAAGTTGCCGATCCAGCCTTCGCGCTCCTCCCACTCCTGGCAGTGGGCGATCGTCACGTCGTTGTTGAGCGCGATCCGGTCGCCCCAGAAGCCGGGCAGCACGCGTACGGAGTCGAGGCCGAGGGGGGACAGGACGCCCGATGAGGGCAGGACGGGATTAGCCACGCAGAGCTCCTGACATGAATCCGCGCACGTAGTGGCGCTGCAGAACGATGAAGAGGACGAGACAGGGGATGGCCATGACCATGACTCCGGCCTGGAGCATGCCGTAGTCGATGGCGCCGAACGTGTGCTGCGTCATGCTGACCACGGCCACCGGCAGCGTGAAGGATGATCCGTCGTTGAGCAGGATGAGGGGCGCGAAGAAGTCGTTCCACGACGCCAGGAACGCGAACAGGCCGACCGTGATCAGCGCGGGCCGCACGGCGCGCAGCAGGATCCTGGAGAACGCGCGGAACGTGCCACAGCCGTCCACCAGCGCGGCCTCCTCCAGTTCGCGCGGCACCGCCTCGAACGCGTTGCGCATCATGAACAGCGCGAACGGGAGCTGGAACATCACGAACACCAGCGACAGCCCGACCAGCGAGTTCTGCAGGCCGAGGTAGCCGAGCAGCACGTAGAGCGGGATGAGGATGGTCGCGTACGGCACCATGAGGATCGCCAGCGTGGCCAGGAACAGCAGGTTCTTGCCGGGGAAGTCGAAGCGGGCGAAGCCGTAGCCGCCGAGCGCCGAGACGACCAGCGTGCCGCCCACGGTCATCGCCGACACCAGCACGCTGTTGGCGGCGTAGGTGTCGATGCCCTCGCCGAAGCGGGCCATCTCCAGGTAGTTGGAGGGCTCCTCCAGCGAGGCGTAGCCGCTCCACACCAGCGGGAACAGGAACAGCACCGCCAGGGCCGACAGGGTGAGGTAACGGCTCAACGGAGCCTCCGCATCATCAGCGTGTTGAGCCCGACCAGGGCCACGAGCAGGACGACCGACAGGGCCGCCGCGCCGCCGAGGTCGAAGCGGAAGAACGCGTCCCGGTAGACGACCATGACCATGGAGACCGTGCTGTTGTCCGGGCCGCCGTTGGTGAAGACGAAGAACTGGTCGAAGGCCAGCAGCGAGCCCGTGACGCTGAGTATCAGCATCAGCGCCAGCGTGGGGCGCAGCAGCGGAAGCGTGATCTTGGTGAAGATCTGCCATCGGTTCGCACCGTCGCTCCTGGCGGCCTCGTACACCTCGGCGGGGATGGCTTGGAGCCCGGTCAGCAGGATGAGCATGTTGAACCCGGCGAAGCGCCAGATCACCAGCGTGATCGTGGAGAACAGCGCCATGTTCGGGGTGCCGATCCACTTGACCGGCTCGCCGGTGAAGCCCAAGGCGCGCAGCATCGGGTCGATGGGGCCGAAGTCGTTGTTCAGCATCCCGTAGAACAGCAGGCCCGCCGCCGCGAAGCCGACCGCGCCCGGCAGGAAGAACGCGGTCCTGAAGAACGCGATGCCGGGCCTGCGCTCCTGCACCAGCAGCGCCAGGCCCAGCGCCACGCCCGACAGCAGGACGGTGGTGATGGCCGTGTACTTCAGCGTGAAGAGGACCGCGTCGATGAAGAGCGGATTGTCGGCGATCTTGAGGTAGTTGGCCGGCGCGTTGAAGGTGGCCTGGCCGAGCAGCGGCCAGCGGTTCAGCGACATCCAGACGACCAGCACCAGCGGGGCGATGAACAGCACGCCCACGATGACGGCCGTCGGCGCCGCGTACAGCCAGCCCTGGACCTTCCTGCTCCGCCACCGGGCGGACGGCGCCGAGTGCGCCGCCCGCCTCGTCCGTGGGGCCGTCAGAGTCATTGCTGCAGCGACTTCGTGACTTCGGCGTTGAGCTGGCTGATCTTCGAGGCGTCACCGAAGACGGCCTCGCGGGCCAGCCGCAGCCAGGGTCCCTGCGGGTCGTTGTAGGTCTGGCCGAAGCGCAGCGCGAACGGCGTCTCGCCCTTGGCCACCAGCGAGTTGATCAGCACCACGCGCGGGTCCTCTGCCGAGTACTTGTTGCTGGCCAGGTCGGTGCGCGCGAGCACGTCCTTGTTCTTGGCCATCACCTCGACCTGCGCCTGGTCGGAGACCGTCCAGGAGACGAACTCCCAGGCCGCGTCGGCGTTCCTGGAGGTCGAGGCGATGCCGAGCGAGTCGCCGCCGACGAACGTGGACTCGCCGCCGTCAGGGCCCGCGATCGGGGTGACGCCGATCTTCATCTCCTTCGGCATCAGGCCGAGCGTGGTGGACGGCATCGGCATGACGCCGATCTCGCCCTTGGGGAAGAACCCGGTCCAGGTGGGGCCCTGCTCCTCCTTGGCCGTCGGGCCGGTGACCTTGTTCTCGTACAGGCCGCGCCAGATCTTGAACACGTCGGTCATGCCCGGCTGGTCGTTCAGCGAGACCGTGCCCTCGGCGTTCATGACCTGGGCGCCGGCGGCCCAGACGGACGGCCAGAAGGTGAAGACGTAGCAGCCGCCGCAGTTGCCGCCGAAGAAGGTGCCGTGGATCTTGCCGTCCTTGCCCAGCTTCTCCTGCACGGTGGTGGCCTGCTCGGCGAACTCCTTGAGCGTCTTGGGGCCCTGCTCGGGGTCGAGCCCGGCCTTCTCGTACAGGTCCTTGTTCCAGAACCAGACCGACAGGTCGAGAGTGTGGGGGAGCGTGTACTGCCGGTTGTCCAGCGTGCCGAGCTTCATGTGGGAGGGGGCGAGCTTGTCCTTGTACGGCAGGGCCGCGATCCTGTCCGTGATGTCCATGAACAGGCCTTGGGAGGTGTAGTTCGGGACGAAGATGACGTCGGCCGCGAACACGTCGGGGAGCTGCTTGGCGCCGGCCGCGGCGGCGATGCGGGGCTGGTAGTTGTCCGTGGGGATGACGGTGAGCTTGACCTGGTTCTTGTGGGTCTTGTTGTACTCGGCGACCAGGCGCTCGCTCTGCGTCTGCGTCGCCGCGCGGGTCCACATGGTGATGGTCACGGGACCGTCCGCCGCCTGTGTCCCGCCGCCGCCACCGCCGCCACTGCCGCAGGCCGCCGCTGTGAGCGCTAACACACCGAGGAGGGAGATCCCGGCCAGCCTTCGTCTCATGATGTGCTCCTGGACTTAAAGGTTTTCGGAAACGTAGAAGAAACATGAGCCCATGTCAATGGGTGCTAAGGTGCTAAGCGGTTCACAATTCACCGAAAAGGGTTTCGACGTATGGCGGGTAAGCGGGCGACCATCAACGACGTGGCCTCGCTGGCGGGGGTATCGATCGCCACGGCCTCCAAGGCGCTCAACGGGCGCCAGGACGTGCGGGCGGCCACACGCGAACGCGTGCTCGCCGCCGCGGCGGAGCTCTCCTTCCAGCCGAACGCCCTGGCCAGGGGGCTGCTGTCCGGGCAGACGAAGACCGTGGGCCTGCTGACCTCCGACAGCGTCGGCCGCTTCGGCATCCCCGTGCTCCTGGGGGCCGAGGACGCGTTCGGCGCGGGGGAGATGGCGGTGCTGCTGTGCGACGCGCGCGGCGACGCCATCAGGGAGCAGCACCACCTGCGCGCCCTGCTGTCACGGCGGGTGGACGGGCTGATCGTGGTGGGGGAGAGCACGAACCCGCGCCCGTCCGTGAGCAAGGACCTGCCGGTGCCCGTCGTCTACGCCTACGGCCCCTCCGAGGACCCCGCCGACGTCTCGTTCGTGCCCGACGACGTGGGCGCGGCGGCGATGGCCGTCAACCACCTGCTCGCCCTCGGACGGCGGCGCATCGCGCACGTCACCGGGCCCGCGCACTACAAGGCGGCGCGCGACCGCGAGGAGGGCCTGCGTCAGGCGCTCGCCGAGGCCGGCGTCCAGCAGGCCGGGCAGACCCTCTCCGGCGTGTGGTCGCAGCGGTGGGGGCGGCACGCGGCCGAGATGCTGCTGATGGCCGAGCCGGAGATCGACGCCGTGTTCTGCGGCAGCGACCAGATCGCCGCCGGGTTCGTGGAGGCCGTGCGCGAGCGGGGGCGGCGGGTGCCCGACGACCTCGCGGTGGTCGGCTACGACAACTGGGAGGTGCTGTCCACCGAGACGCGGCCCGCGCTGACCACCGTGGACATGAACCTGGAGGTGCTGGGGCGGACGGCGGCGCAGCACCTGTTCGCCGCCATCGACGGCAAGGCGACTCCCGGCGTGCACACGCTGCCGTGCCAGCTCGTCATCCGCGACTCCACCTCACCGCCCGGGGTGTCGTGACTCAGTAGGCGGCCAGGGCGGTTTCGAAGTCGGGCTGGTGCTTGGCGGCCCTGCGGTACTTGTCGCGGGGGCCGGCGCCCAACTGCTCCTCCCCCTCCAGGACCGCGTGCGCGAGCTGCGCCACCTCGGCCGGGTCGGGCAGCACGCCCAGCTCGAAGTCGTAGTAGGTGTGGGCGTAGCCGCGTACGGCGCCGGGCTCGTTCACGTCGAGCAGCGCCCAGCCGTGCTCCTCGTCCCACTCGAGGCTCATCCACGCCGAGTCCTCGAAGTCGGGGATGTGCCAGTAGGAGCCCGTCAGTGAGATCGTCAGGGCGCGTTTCGCCTGGCCCGGCTTCCCGGCCCGCGCGGCGCCGCCGTTCTCGATGCCCGCCGCCGTCAGCGCCTCGGCCACGGCCGTGCCGTACCCGAGGGCGTCGGCGCGTTCCCGCTCGGTCATGATCAGAGCGTAGCCGCCCCCACCGTTCGGAGGG
Source organism: Nonomuraea monospora (assembly GCF_039531895.1). Taxonomy (NCBI): domain Bacteria; kingdom Bacillati; phylum Actinomycetota; class Actinomycetes; order Streptosporangiales; family Streptosporangiaceae; genus Nonomuraea; species Nonomuraea monospora. Next base: position 128,119 of record NZ_BAAAQX010000013.1, on the reverse strand, counting down.
GGCGACTCTCGACGTCTCGTCAGGACGCGGCGCAGGTGTACGAGCTGACCGTGGCGGTGTTCCCGCCCGGCCGGGCGACCTGGAAGCCGAAGCTGGTGTTCCCGCCCGCCCCCACGTTCCCGTTGTAGCCCGCGTTCTTGGCCGTGACCGTCTGCCCGCTGGTCGTCACCGTGGCGTTCCACGAGCCGGCCAGGGTGTGCCCGGCGGGCAGGGTGAAGGTGACGGTCCAGCCGGTGATGGCCGACGTGCCGGTGTTGGTGACCGTGACGGGCTGGACGACGTACCCGCCGCCCCACTGGCTCTGCACGGTCCCGGCGGCCGTGCAGCCGCCGCCGGTGCCGCCGCCGGACGTGGTGGTGAAGGTGGTGGTGGCCGAGGCGGTGGACTGGTTGCTCGCCCCGTCACGGGCCCGCACGTACACCTGGTACTGCGTGGACGGCGTCAGGCCCGTCAGGGTGATGGAGTTGGTGGTGGACGAGCCGAGCAGCGGGTCGGTCGCGCCCTGCTCCCGGTAGACGTCGTACCCGGCTAACCCCGAGCCGCCCGCGTCTGTCGAGGCCGTCCAGGTCAGGTTCGCGCCGGTGGCGGTGACGCCGGAGGCCGACGGGGTGCCGGGCGTGGTCGGGGCGGTGGTGTCGGTGCCGCCGCCGCTGAAGAAGGTGGCCTCGCGGGAGGTCGCGGTGATGCCGTTGGCGCCGTTGAAGATGCGCTGGCCCCAGGACGTGAGCGCGGCCGGGTCGAAGTTGGTGACCATGTCGAGGTACTCGACGCCGCCGCCGTTGCCGCTCCACGACCAGCCGATGTAGCCGAGGCCGCGCGACACCGCCTGCGCCATGATCGTGTCCTCGTCGGGGTTGCCGTCGGAGTGGTTGTGCCCGAACTCGCCGATCACCAGCGGCAGGCCGGCGGTCTGGAACGCGTCCAGGTAGGCGGTGATCTCGGCGGCCGTGTCGAAGACGCCGTACATGTGGATGGAGAACACCGTGTTCTTCTGCGTGTCGGCGTTCGCCACGGTCTGGGCGGTGTTGCGCATGGTGAACTGCCAGTCCTGGCCCCAGTTGGGCGCGTCCACCATCAGCATGTGCTGGAAGCCGAGGCCGCGCATCCGGGTGATCGCGCTGGTGGTGGCGGCGGTCCAGGCGGAGACGTTGTTGTTGCCGTACGGCTCGTTGCCGATGTTGACGATGATGAAGTCCTCGGTGCCGGTGAGGGCGCTGCGGACACTGCTCCAGTAGTCGACCGCCTGGTCGAGCGTGTACGCGCCGCTCTGCTCGCCGTACCCGGTGGTGTCGTGGTTTTCGAGCACGCATATTAACCGGTTCTGCCGACACAGGGACACGACGTTGGCCACGTCGGACGCGCTGTTCGGGGTCCACCGGCCGCCGCTGAGCACCACGCGCACGGTGTTGGCGCGCAGCGCCTTGATGTTGGCGAAGGAACTGGTCTGGTTCGTGTACCAGGTGTGCGCGTGGCTGACGCCGCGCATGACGAACGCGTTCCCGTTGGCCTCCAGGATCCTGGTGCCGCTGACCCGGAGCCCGACCGCGGCGTGCGCGGGAGCCGGGACGATCAGCATCGAGACGAGCAGCGACAGGAGCGCCGCCGCCGCGAGCCCGAGTCGTTTGGTCATGGGGGGTGCCTTCCTGTTAACCGGTTAGGTCCGGGGCACATGGTCTGCGGAAACCGTCCCGATGTACAGCGCCACGATCGCGTCCGCGAAAGAATGCCTGGAGAGAGGTGAAACTTTCACTCTTCCCTGAGGGTCGGCAGTCCGGCGGCCAGGGCGGAGAGCGCCCGCAGCAGGGTGGGCAGCAGCACCGGGCACGAGGCGGCCAGCTCCGGGTCCTCGGCGTAGACCTGGGCCAGCGCGGGCGGCGGGTTGGAGGCCGGGTAGAGCATGCCGGCCAGCCCGCTGCAGGCCGCCGCCAGCTCGCCGCCCTCGCGCTCGGTCAGGTCGGTTGCGCCGGCCATCACGGCGCCCATCTCGGCGATCCGGGCGTGCACCGCGTGCTTGAACGCGCGGGCGGCGGGGACCGACACGTTGTGTTCGAGACTGGTGGAGGCGTGGCTGAGCAGGTCGCAGAAGAGCGGCCGCTCGGCGATCGTCTCGACCAGCGCGGTCACGGCCTGCGCGGTCGCCGTCGTGCCGCTGATGGTGCGCAGCCGTTCGGCGACGGCTTCGCCCCACTGGCGCCACTCGTCGGCGAGCAGCTCCAGGTAGATCTCCTCGCGGGTGCCGAAGTACCGCACGATGTTGGACTTGGCCAGCCCCACGGCCTCGGCGACCGCGCCCAGGCTCACGTTGCGCACCCCGGAGGTGCGGGCGAGCTCGCGGGCAGCGGCGAGGATGGCCTCGCGCCGCTGCTGCTTGTGCTCGGGCCGCCTGGCCCGGAGGAATGCCGACCGCGTCATGTCGCCATCAGCATACTGGCGCGGATTTAAGAGGACGCCGTTCACTTGTTAAGGAAACGCTGTTCTGTTAGCGTCCGGACCACAAGGCGAGAGGGAAGCGCGTGACCGAGATACGGATGAAAGTGAACGGCTCCGTCGAGTCACTCGACGTCGAGCCGTGGGTGAGCCTGCTCGACGCGCTGCGCGAGCGGCTCGGGCTGACCGGCCCCAAGAAGGGCTGTGACCAGGGCGCCTGCGGGGCCTGCACGGTGCTCGCCGACGGCGTGCGGATCAACGCGTGCCTCGCCCTGGCCGTCCAGTACGACGGCAGGGAGATCACCACCATCGAGGGCGTGACGCATCCGCTGCAGGAGGCGTTCGTCCGCAACGACGGCCTCCAGTGCGGCTACTGCACCCCCGGCCAGATCTGCTCGGCGATCGGCATGCTCGCCGAGTACGAGGCCGGCATGCCCAGCGCCGTCACCGAGTCCCAGGGGCTCGACGAAGCTGAGATCAGGGAGCGCATGAGCGGCAACCTGTGCCGGTGCGGCGCCTACAACGGCATCGTGGACGCGATCAAGGAGGCCTCCCGATGAGGCCGTTCGCCTATGTCAAAGCCGCCGACGTCGACTCAGCCGTGCGCGCGGCCAGCGAGCCCGGCGCCAGGTTCCTCGGCGGCGGCACCAACCTGGTCGATCTCATGCGCGAGGGCATCGAGCGCCCCGACACCGTCGTGGACGTGACGGGCCTGCCCTTCGACACCGTGGACGACCTGCCCGGCGGCGGCCTGCGCGTCGGCGCGCTCGTCCGCAACAGCGCCCTGGCCGCCGACCCCCGGGTGCGCGCCCGCTACCCGATGGTGTCGCAGGCGCTGCTGTCCGGCGCCTCCGGCCAGCTCCGCAACATGGCCACCGTGGGCGGCAACCTGCTGCAACGCACCCGCTGCCCGTACTTCTACGACCACGCCTCCGCCTGCAACAAGCGCTCGCCCGGCGCAGGCTGCGACGCCCTCGACGGGTTCAACCGCGGCACCGCGATCCTGGGCGTCAGCGAGAGCTGCGTGGCCGCCCACCCGTCCGACCTGTGCGTGGCGTTGGCCGCCCTCGACGCGGTCGTCGAGGTACGCGGACTGGACGGCACCCGCCGCGTCCCCATGGCCGACTTCCACCGGTTGCCCGGCGACACCCCCGACCTCGAGACCACCCTCGCCCCCGGCGAGCTGGTCACGGCGGTCGAGCTGCCGCCCGCCCCGGTCGCCGCCAACTCCCGTTACCGCAAGGTCCGCGACCGCGCCTCCTACGCGTTCGCCCTGGTCTCGGTGGCGGCGGCGCTGGAGGTGCGCGACGGTGTCGTCACCGAGGTGCGGCTGGCGCTCGGCGGCGTCGCGCCCAAGCCGTGGCGCGCCGCGCGGGCCGAGCGCCTGCTGACCGGCGGCCCCGCCGACGAGGACGCTTTCCGCCGCGCCGCCCAGGCGGAGCTGGCCGAGGCGACCACCAGGCAGGGCAACGCCTTCAAGGCCCCGCTCGCCGTGGCCACCATCACCGCCGCGCTGCGCGAACTGAGCACGGGAGGGACGGCCCGATGAGCATCAAGTACGCCGAGACCGAGCAGACGACCGGCACCACTAAGTACGTCGGGCAGGCGGTCGACCGAGTGGACGGCCCCGCCAAGACGACCGGCGAGGCCCGCTTCGCCGCCGAGTACCCGTACCCGGGCCTGGCCTACGCCGCGATCGTGCACGCCACGATCCCCCGGGGCCGCATCACCGCCATCGACACGGACGAGGCGCGGGCGGTGCGCGGCGTCATCGACGTCCTCACCCACGAGAACACCCGGCCCATGAAGCCCAGCCCCAAGGTGAGCTTCCTCGACCTCAGCACGCTCGTCGCCGGCACATCGGTCAACTACCTGGCCACCGACGAGGTGCTCTGGAACGGCCAGCCCATCGCCGTCGTGGTCGCCGAGACCCCGGAGACGGCCCGGTACGCGGCGTCGCTGGTGCGCCCGGCGTACCAGGAGCTGCCCGCCGCGGTGGACCTGGCGGCCGAGCAGGGCAACGCCGTCCCCCAGAAGGGCAACCTCATCAGCGAGGCCGAGGCGACCAAAGGGGACGCGCCCGCCGCGCTGGCCGCCGCGCCGCACTCGGTGGACCTGACGTTCACCACGCCGCCGCACAACCACAACGCGATCGAGCCGCACGCCACCACCGCCGTCTGGGACGGCGACCGGCTGACCGTGCACGAGGCCACCCAGAACATCACCTGGACACGCAAGCACCTGGCCCAGCGGTTCGAGGTGCCGGAGAAGAACGTCAGGGTGCTGGCCCCGTTCGTCGGGGGCGGGTTCGGCGGCAAGGGCTCGGTCTGGGCCGGCACGCTGCTCGCCGTGCTCGCCGCCCGCGCGACAGGCAGGCCGGTACGGCTCTCGCTCACCCGCGAGGGCGTCTACCACACGGTCGGCGGGCGCACGGGCAGCATCCAGCGGGTCGCGCTGGGCGCCGGCGCGGACGGGAAACTGTCCGCGATCATCCACACCAGCGTGTCCAGGACGGGACGCAGCGGCGGGAACGGCGAGCCGGTCACCGCCGGAACCCGGCACCTGTACGCCGCGCCCAACATCCACCTGCGGCAGAGCACCGTCCAGCTCGACCTGCTGGCCAACACGTTCATGCGCGCGCCCGGCGAGTCCATCGGCACCTTCGGCCTGGAGTCGGCCATGGACGAGCTGGCCTTCGAGCTGGGCCTGGACCCCGTCGAGCTGCGCCTGCTCAACGAGCCCGACCGCGACCCGGTGGGCGGGCAGCGGCTGGCGCACCGGAGGCTGCGGGAGGCGTACGCGCTGGGGGCCGAGCGGTTCGGCTGGCGTGAGCGCGACCCCAGGCCCGGCTCCATGCGGGACGGCCGGTGGCTGGTCGGCATGGGGGTGGCCGCCGCCTACCACCCGTCGATGCGGATGCCCGCGAACGTCACGCTGCGCCTGGGCGCGGACGGCACGCTCGTGGTGCGCTCCGGCCTCCAGGAGATGGGCATGGGCACGGCGACGGTGCTGGGGCAGATGGCCGCCGACGAGCTGGGGGTGCCGCTGGCGTCCGTACGCGTCGAGTACGGCGACTCCGACCTGCCCGTCGCGCCCGGCGCAGGCGGCTCCATGCAGACCGCCAGCGCGGCGGCGGGCGTGCAGGACGCCGCCGCCAAGCTCAGGCGCACCCTGCTCGGCCTGGTCCGCCGCTCACCCGGCTCACCGCTGCGCGGCCGCAAGCCCGACGAGGTGCAGGCCCGCGACGGCGGCCTGTACGCCGGAGCCGCAGGTCAGACGTACGCGGAGATCCTGGCAGCGGCCGGTCGCGACCACGTGGAGGTGGAGAGCAAGGCGGGCATGCTGGGCTTCATGGTGCGGACCCTGCGCGAGCGCAGGAGCCTGGTGCGGGCGGCGACCGGCGCGCAGTTCTGCGAGGTGCGGGTCGATCCCGACACCATGGAGGTACGCGTCTCGCGCTGGACGGGCGTCTTCGACGTCGGCACCGTGATCAACGCCAGGACGGCGGCGAGCCAGCTCAGGGGCGGCATCGTGATGGGCATCGGCATGGCGCTGTCGGAGCAGACGCTGATCGACCACCGCAACGGGCGGATCATGAACGCGAGCCTGTCGGAGTACCACGTGCCCGTGCACGCCGACATCCCGCGCATCGACATCCACTGCCTGGACGAGCCGGACTCCACCATGCCGATGGGGCTGCGCGGGGTCGGGGAGGTGAGCATCACCGGGGCCGCGGCGGCCGTGGCCAACGCGGTGCGGCACGCGACCGGCAAGCGCGTGCTCGACCTGCCGATCACCCTCGACAAGCTGATGTGAGCCTTACGCTCCCCGGGCTGCCGTGAGCGCGCGGGCGGCCTCACCCGCCGCCCGCGCCGCCGCCGCTCCTCGTTCCGGGTCCACCATGGCGGTGACCGTGGCCCCGTCCACCAGGACGAGGAGCTGCTCGGCCGTCAGGTCATCGGCGACCAGCCCGCGCAGGTAGTCACGCAACCGCCGCTTGTGCCGCCGCACCACCCCGGCCACGGCCTCCGACGTCGGGCCCAGCTCCCCGTACGCGTTGACGAACCCGCACCCGCGGAAGTCCGCCTCGCCGAACCACCGCTCCAGCCACCCGAACACGGCCCCGACCTGACCACCGTGCTCACGCACATAGGACGTCAGCGACCCCATCCACCGCTCGTCCCGCCGCTCCAGGTAGGCCACCACGAGCGCCTCCTTGGACGGGAAGCACTGGTAGAGCCGCTTGAGCGACACCTCCGACGCCGCCCTGACGTCGTCCATGCCGACGGCCCGGATCCCGCGCCGGTAGAACAGCTCGCCGGCCGCCGTCAGAAGTCGTTCGGCGTGTTCCATGGCACCTCGCTTGCTCCGGAGAACGGTCGTTCTCTAGGCTATCCCGCGAGAACGACCGTTCTCCTGCCGTCGAGGAGGCCGCCATGTCCCGCCCGCCCGTCCCGCCGTTCACCGAGGAGAGCGCCCGCGTCAAGGTCCAGGCCGCCGAGGACGCCTGGAACACGTGCGACCCCGACCGGGTCGCGCTCGCGTACACGGAGGACTCGGTCTGGCGCAACCGCGGCGAGTTCCTCGCCGGCCGCGACGAGATCAGGGCGTTCCTGCGCCGCAAGTGGGACAGGGAGCTGGACTACGCGCTGCGCAAGGAGCTGTGGGCGGTGCTCGGTGACCGCATCGCGGTCCGCTTCCAGTACGAGTCCCGCGACGCCTCGGGGCAGTGGTGGCGCAGCTACGGCAACGAGCAGTGGGAGTTCGACGCGGACGGGCTGATGCGGCGCAGGGAGGCCAGCATCAACGACGTGCGCATCGAGGAGTCGGAACGGCGCATCTTCGGGCCGCGCGGCGACGACGAACGCGGCGCGGACGTACTGCCGCTCAGATGAGGCGTGGCCGCGTGGTCGTTCAGCTCGGGCGTGGACGTGCGGTCGCTCAGACCAGGTAGCGCAGCCACAGGTACGGGGTGCACAGGGCGATGGTCACCAGCGTGACGACCAGCCCGTACTTCGTGAACTGCCAGAAACTGATCGGGGTGCCGTTGCGGGCGGCGATGCCGACGACCACCACGTTGGCCGCCGCCCCCACCGCCGTCGCGTTCCCGCCCAGGTCGGCCCCCAGCGCCAGAGCCCACCAGAGCACCTGCGCGTGCTCGTTGCCGCCGTTCGCCTGCACGAGGTCGGCGACGATCGGGCTCATCGTGGCCACGTACGGAATGTTGTCGATCACCGCGGACAGACCGGCCGAGGCCCACAGCAACACCATCGTGGTCACCCCGAGCTGGCCCTGCGTGGCCGTGGCCGCCGCGTCCGAGATCCGCTCGATCACCCCGGTCTCCACCAGCGCCCCCACCATCACGAACAGCCCGGCGAAGAACACCAGCGTCGGCCACTCGACCTCGCCGATGGCGTCCTCGGTGGTCACCTTCGTGGCCGCCACGAGCACCCCGGCGCCCAGCAGCGCCACGACCGACGGCTCGTAGTGCAGCACGGGATGCAGCACGAACGCCGCCATCACCAGCGCCAGCACGGCCAGCGACTGCCACAGCAGTCGCCGGTCGGCGATGGCCTCCCGCTCGTTCAGCGCCATGATCTCGGCCGCCCGCTCGGGGTCGTACCGGAACGAATTCCTGAACAGCCACCGGCACAGCCCGATGAACACCGCCACCAGCACCACGATCAGCGGCGCCAGATGCGCCAGGAAGTCGTTGAAGCTCAGGCCGCTCCGGCTGGCGATGATGATGTTCGGCGGGTCGCCGATCAGGGTGGCGGTGCCGCCGATGTTCGACGCCATCGCCTCGGCGATGAGGAACGGCGCCACCGGCAGCGCCAGCCGCTCGCACACCAGGAACGTCACCGGCGCGATCAGCAGCACCGTGGTGACGTTGTCCAGCAGCGCGGACGCGCTCGCGGTGATCAGCACGAGCAGCGCCAGCAGCCGGAACGGCCGCCCGCGCGCCCGCTTGGCCGCCCAGATCGCCAGGAACTCGAACACCCCGGTCTGCTTCAGCACCCCGACGATGACCATCATGCCGAGCAGCAGGAAGATGACGTTCCAGTCGATGCCGGAGTCCTCGGAGAAGAACGCCGCGCCCGCGTCCGTGGCGTGAATCAGCAGCATGATCGCCGCCCCGCCGAGCGCCGCCGCCACCCGATGCACCTTCTCGGTGGCGATCAGCGCGTACGCCCCGAGGAAGACGGCCACCGCCGCCCACGCCGTCACCGTCACATCATCAGTATCAGGGCACGCGCAACCACCGAGGATCGTCGTAGCGCTGCTCCACCCCGTCGCCGGGCAGGAAGTCGGGCGCCGTGCACAGCACCACCTCGCCCTGCACCTCCAGATACCTGATCAGCCCCGCCGCCACCGACAGCACCGTCTCGGCGCCGCCCTCCATCCGCCTGCCCAGCACCTCGACCACGTCGCTCAGCCCGAACTCGGCAGGCAGCAGCGCGGCCATCTCCTTGACGAAGCTCTGCGTCACCCGCGCCTGGATCATGACCGAGCCCGGCGCCGACTTGCCCGAACCCGCGCAACTGTCGCAGCCGCCGCTGTGGTGCGGATTGATGGAGATCGTGCCGGAGCCGAGACACATCAGGCACTGGCCCACCTCGGCGGCGTGCCGCGTGGCGGCGTCGCGGTCGGCCAAGGGCTGATCACAGGTGCACGAGAAGGTGTTGTAGGTGCCTTCGACGTAGTCGTGGTAGGCGATCTCGTCGGGGGCGTCGACCCACTCGGTGGTGATGACGTGCTGGTCCATGGAGACTGGTGCGCTCTCGTCCGCGGCGGATGGAGCCACCCAAGATAGCCCGCGCACGCCGCGAGGATCACTGAATCGGCAGAAGTCGTCACGTTACGTAAGGCCCTCAAAGCTTGGGCCTCCCTCTCAAAGCTCGGGCCTTCGCATGGGGCGCTTCGCGCATTGAGCTTCGGGCTGCGCCTTGTGGGGGAGCCGAGCTCCCCCACACCCCCTTGCCGGGGGCCTCCCGGCCCCCGGACCCCCGGCCTTGGCCGGGTTCGGCTTTCCTTGGTGCTCTTCAAGCTCAACTGTCGGTAGCACCTGCGAGCATTGCGCAATGATCTTCGACAAGAACCACGCCGAGCTCGCCGAGATAGGCGGCTGCATCACCTACGTCCGTGGCCTGACACCGGAGGAAGTGGCGATCCGGCTCGGCGTCCGCCTTGAGGACTTCGAGCCGGCGACTTTCACGCAGCTGTTCGGCAGCTCGTCCGGGGCGCTCGTCGGAATCACAGTCGTCGGTGACTGGGTGTTGATCGTCGAAATGGCGGGCACCGTGCTCGGCCTCACCACAGACATCGTCACTCGGTTGTCCGCGGGCACCCGCCTCGTCTCCCACTACTGCCTCGACATCAAGGCACTCGACTACTTCTACTGGCTTGAGGACGGGCAGCTTCGGTTCTGCTTCGTCGCCCAGGAGGGGTACATGGAGCCGGTGCCGGAGGAACTCGTGGAGACCATGAACGAGATCGACGCTCGCTACCCACCGCATGTCGATATACACAGGGGCCCGATGTTCCTCCTCGCCGAGCGCCTCACGGGGATCAAGCTGACGCCGCAGTTGCTGGAGGAGGCCACCTACCTGTGCGGGGTCGTTCCCGAGCCTGAGTGGGAGATCATGGGCTGGTGAGAAGCCGGACGCTGGTTTCCAGCTGCGGCGTGGCTCTTGTAAGGGGCGGTGATCGCATCATTGGCCGGATCGGGCGTGCACGGGATACCTCCTCTGTGGGCGACGACGTCTGGCACGATGAAGTGCACTGGCTTCTCGATGAGCTGTGTGTCCGCCACGGGTTCTGCCTCCCGCCCGGGAAGCAGCAGCGGCTGCTTGAGCAAGCACCTTTTATGACCGTGGATGCCTTCACGGATGCCGTCTTCATTGCCGAGGGGATGGACCCGTCCCTCTACAAGAATTTGCGCCGAGGGGTACGAGAAACGGTGCAACGGCGCTTGCCTGCCATAAAGCACGAGTCCGAGTGGGACATCCGCTCCGAGTGATGAGCTGTTTCCGGCCCCTGTTGGTCTCTTGCGCAGTGGCTTGTGAGCGGCCTCACGGGTGCTGAGCTCGCAGGTCGTTCCAGTGATAGCCGCACTCGACAGGCGGAAGGCCTTCGAAGGTGTGTAGAGGGTCGATCTGCAGGTCGCTCAGTCGTTGATCCTGCGAATGCGCGTGGTACGCCATCGCCTTGTTGATCGCGTTGGCCACATCGGGCGCCTCCACCACCCACGTGTACGGCGCCTCACCGTCGTAGCGTTCAGTACCTGCGACGGTCACGGTGAAGGTCTTCATGCAACCTCAGCGTTCCTGCAGAAGACGGAGCAAGCGGGAAACTTGACGCGGAGATCGTCGAGGGCATCTTGCATGGGCACAGGCTATGCCGACCTCTCTTGTCCTGCCCGGGAGTTCCAAGATATCCCGGTTCGATGACCTTCGCTGACGGACGAAATCCGGTGCTGTATTCCAACGAAGACCTCTTCGCCGGGCATGCTCGTCCCCGCCGAGCCGCGGTCGGCAGTCGGGCCGGGGCGTGTCCAAGGAAGGCGTGGCGAGCGCTAACTCTGCTGCTCGTAGACGGCACGCTCTACTTGATCCTAGGCGCAGGGCATTCTCGTCGGTCAACCAGCCATCGGTCAGGGCCTGGCGCCATGGCGCTGACAAGGATGTGTTACGAGCGGGCACTCCGGTTGGAGCCTGATATATCCGGCGTAGAGGTCGATCAGAATAGGTTTGTAATCGAGCCACCGGCGTTGAGAGTGTGGTGGTTGCTGCGACATGAGATGACAAACCGATATGGGTGCGCCAGAATGCAGAGCCGTCAAGCTTCTACCGCAGCTGGGGAGATTTCAATGATGCGCCGACCTCTTGGGTTATTCGCTGCTGCCGCTGCTCTGGCCACGATCGCCGCGCCCATGAGTCCCGCGCAGGCTGCGACGGCGTCCCTGTCTTCTGGCGTTGGCCAGTCCGGCTCGTTCATCCTGTCCCGGCTGGCCACCACGGCGTCCTCTTTCGGCGCTGCCGCAGTGGGATCGGCGCAGGAGAACGAGGTCGTGCGGCTGGTCAACGCCCGGCGAGCGAAGAAGAAGGGATGTCGAGCGCTGAAGCACCACCGGCAACTTCACCGGGCCGCCCGCGGACACTCGGTCGACATGGTCGAGAACAACTACTTTTCGAGCACTGACCGCGACGGCCGAACCTTCATGGACCGCATCAGAGAGGCCGGCTTCACCGGCGGCACCAGCTTCGCAGAGAATATCGGCAAGGGCCAGGGCACCCCAGCCAAGGTCGTGCAATCCTGGATGGAAGCCCCCGTAACAAAGGCCGCCATCATGAACTGCAAGTTCACTTTCATCGGGGTCGGTGCGGCCGAGGACTCCAATGGAGTGATCTCTTGGACCCAGGACTTCGCCGCCAAGTGACCCGTGCCGTAGTGAGCTGCTGGAAGAAGATTGCCGGCGACCTGTTTTGCTGGCGCTGAGAGCACAGCCCGTCCATCAGCCGATCGAGCGGGATAAACCTGCTGTGGTCGTGTCGCGGGCGTAATGCCGAACCAGCCGCCGATCTCAGGCGCTGCCGTCGCTGGTGTTGAGCCACATGGCGCTGGATCCCAGCGCCCACGGGTTCATTTCGGCGTCAAGCCCCGCCATGTAGGCGTTTATTTGGCCCAGTAGCTACGATGCTGGCGTACATACTGGATGCCGATGGAGTGCTTCGGGTGAGTTGCGAGCTTGCCGATGATCTGCTGGGACGTCGCGTCCACAATTCTCAGATCATCGGTGAGATAGAGCGCACCATAATCAAATCGTAGATGATCGTTCGGGCACAGGCAGAGAGCGTTTTCTTCGCAGTCTGGGCCGTTGTGTGGCTCGCCTAGTCCCTGGATGTGGGCGACCTCGCTAGCGGGGCCGCCAGGCAGCTCAACTGTTGTGCGGCAGATTTGGCAGACATTGTCGTGCCACTTCTTGATATTCCTGACCACGCTTGCCCTGCGGTTGAGTTGCTGGATGGCTCGCTCTGTGCGACTCACCGGACCTGACTGAGTGAGGGACTGCGCTTCCGGCTGGTCAGCTTCGTCTGCTTGGCCGAAGTCTCTCACGATCTCGGATGTAGAGATCTTCTCCATTCGGAACTGGAGCACTCGAAAGCCGTCATCACGCGGCTTGAACCAGTGCCGCACTACGCGGTACAAACCGTCGTACCGATATCCCGTAGTGGGAGCGTAAACGGATTTCTCTTCGTACCCTCGGATAACTCGTACAGGGAGTCCCTCGGCCTGGCTTCTGACAAGGCCGGCGTTGCCGCTGGTGAGTTCCTGGTCGGCGATCTGGCGCCCTCGCGAATCCTGCCCTCCTTGTCCTGTATAGATGATGATGTCTCCATCATCCTGGTCGTCCGGGTATCCGCCGTTCAGTACGATCGCATCGGCGCCCTCTGCCGGCGTGCCTGAGATTCCGTTCTGCTTGTGTGCGTGCAACCCAGCGAGACGGAGCTCTTCTCGATCCGCGTAAGACGTACCTTCGGGGTGCCCGGGGATTTCGCCAAATGTCCGGATATATGCCACGGGCGTGATCATGCCACCTGGCGGCGAATGGTGCACGCGGAGCCGTCAGGGCTCGGCGGATGTAGTTGCTTCGCAGGGAGCGGTAGTTGATGCTGAGCGCTGGTCCGGGGGTGGCCGCTGATCCATGGGAGCGCTAGCTGGGGCGCCGCTGCGCCGCCCTGCTGGAGCGGCTCCGCCTTGCCGTTCTGGGCATCCCGCCGTTCGCGGCGATACGCGACCCGAGCCGTCTTCGTCCCGCCAGGTGCATCAACAAGCACCTCGCCATGGAACTGCTGAGGGAGGCGCTTCGCACTCCACATGACCATGTGGTGAAGCGCATTTGGGCTGCGCTAGAGGTACATGCAGGCAGGGATGTCGTCAGCTCGCCTGGTGTCTCGCTATCAGTCGGAGAAGCCGAACTCTCCCGCATGGACCCCGGCCAGGAACGCTTCCCACTCGGCCTTGGTGTAGATGATCACGGTGTCCCGCTGCTTGCTGTGCCGAACAGCTACCCGTCCGGACCCGTCCTGGAGCGGACCGGCCTCGACGCAGTTACCGCCGCCGTCGGCGCTGTAGCTGCTGATATGCCAGGCGATCTCAGGCGTGGTCATGACCGAACGGCTCCGTCCCTAGGCGTCGGCGAGACTCTCCTCGGCTGTGGTGATCAGCCTTAGCGAGTCTTCAGTGCTGAGCGCATTGCGTTGCATGCGGTCATATTTCAGCTTAAGCCCGTCGGCGGCTTCTCCTTCGACGTAGATCGCGCCGGCCGGGGTCGGGACGTACGCCACGGCGGGAAAGGGCTCGGGCAACTCGAAGATGCGGAAGGCGCCATCGGGGCTGGCATGGGCTCCTGCTTGGAGCGGAAGTACGCGGAGCTGGATGTTGGGCGCGGCAGCGTACTGCATGAGTCGGGCCAGTTGCCCGCGCATGATCTCGGGCCCACCCATCGGGCGGCGGAGCACGCATTCGTCCAGGATCGTGGAGAAGCAGGGGCCGTCGTCGGTCAGGATCTTCTGTCTGCTGAGGCGGAACTCGACCCAGCGGTTGACCTGCTTGTCGGTTGCGTCCGGGTCCTCCGCGCGGATGACGGCTTCCATGTACTCGCGTGTCTGGAGCAATCCGGGGATCACCAGCGCGTCGAAGGACGTGATGCTTTCGGCGCGGGCTTCCAGCCAGGCGTAGTCCACGATGCCGAGGGAGACATCGCCTGAGTAGTCGTCCCACCAGCCGTTCTGCCAGACGTCCCGGCTGAGGCGGACCAGGCCTTCGCGTGCCTGGGGCGCTGTGACGCCGTACAGATCGAGGAGGGCGAGGACGTCAGGGGTGCGGGCCGGGTACAGGCCGACCTCGAAGCGGCTGACCGTGGAGCCGTCGCGCTGGAGGTATTCTCCGGCGTCCTTGAGCGTGAGGCCGGCGCGTTCGCGTAGTTCTCGCAGATGCTTGCCGAGCCATTGGGCTCGGAGCGTCACCCCGCGCTTTCCGCTCATGCTCACCACCTCGATCGGCTGTCCCGAAGGTTACACCTGCAACGTGCACCTCAGAATGATTCAGCTTTTCGCTATGCAAGTTTGCACGATGCATGTCAGTATCGAGTCTGTTGCTCAGCGTGACGATCCGAATGGCGGTGGGCGCCGCCGTTGGTGACGAAGGGCGGGACGATGAACGGGATGACGTGGTGGGGCGACTTCCCCGGTGAGTGTGCACAGGTCGCGCAGGTTCGACGGCTTGCCGGCGCGTTGCTCCAGGACTCCCGGGTTCGCGATGATGCGATCTTGTGCCTGGTCGAACTATCCAACAACGCGATCCTGCACACCCGATCGGCGGGCGGTGTCTTTACGGTCGGAATCTGGTCGGCAGAGGCCATGGCCAGGGTCGCAGTGAAGGACGCAGGTGGCTGGGATGAACCTGTGCTGCGCTCAGCCAGTCGGGGACAACTGGCTGAAGGTGGTCGAGGGCTTGCCATCGTGGTCGCGCTTGCCGGAAGGGTCGGAGTCGCGGGCGGCGAGGAAGGGCGCGTGGTGTGGGCGGACCTGTGGTGCGAGGGCGTAGGTGCGGAAGCCGACGCAGCGTGGTGGGAAGAAGTTCCGCCACTGAGTGCGGGCTGTGGAGGGTGTTGGGCGTCGAGCGGGCGGCCGTCTCGGACGATCTACTCTGCGGTGTGCACGAAGGGCGAAGTGCGTCATGGCTGACCAGGAGTGGCATGGTGTTCACCCGGTGCCGTTCCGGGATGGGTATCAGCGTCTCGGGTGGCGGGTGCCGAGTGGTCGGACGCGGCGTGTGCGGGTGCGCGAGCACACGTGTGAGTGCATGTCCGTGATCTACGAGTTCTGTCAGGCGGGTGGGCTGATGTTCATTCAACGCGTGGTTCGGGCCGAGGGAGGAGAAGAGCGGCACGAGACGGCGCGGCTGCCATGTGCTGAGGCGAAGCTTCTCTGGGATCTTCTTCTGGACGGGCGCGCCGGATGAGACGGGGCCTGTGTCGAGTCAAGTCGACCACCGAACCCGAGGCGATTCACGCACTCGGCCGCTGGTTGTTCTAACCGCCGCATGCTGTCCGTGCTCAACCTGTGCGCACCGCGTGGATCAAAAGCCCGATGGTGGTCTTGGGCCCCATGTAGGAACCGGCCTCGGGAAAGCCGGCCTGGGCCAGGTGGGTGAAGCGCTCAGAGAACCTGACGAACTCGACCTCGTCGATCGGGCGGGTGTCGGCACCGGCGGTGACGTCTCCGACGACCCCGCAGACGCGAGTGACCTTGAAGGTCAGGTGCACGACGTTCACGGGCAGGTGATCACAGATATACAGCAGGCGGCCCACCCGGACCTGCAGTCCGGTCTCTTCCCGCATCAGAGCGTCCCCGAGCGCCTCGCCCTTTTCCTCCGGGCAACGACCACGACCGCCCGCTGTCGGTGTCCTGGTTGAGCAATGGCAGGTGGCCGGTCTCGGTGAGAGCACCGGTCACCCGTACGACCTTCATGCAGGAACCTACTGGCTGAACATGGCGGGGCTCATCGTCGTGTTGATCGCGTACTTGCCAGATCTGTCGCGCTGAGCTGCCCGCGCCCGCTATTCAGCGATGAAGACCGGTCGTGCGCCGAGGTCGGTGCCTCTCCAGGACAGTGGCTCGGAGCCGTGTACCCAGCCCACGTGCCGGCCGGTGCCGACGAACTCGTAGACGTGGGCGTCGGGCCGCCCGGGCACCTCGACGCGAACGACCGATTTCGCGCCGCTCAGTTGGGCGGCGAGTTCGGCGAAGGCGTCCGCGCTGGGGTGCCGCACCGTCAGCAGGCCCTGGTCGTCGTAGTCCAGGAGTGTGAACTTCGAGAACAGCAGGTTGAGCCAGGCGTAGGGGTCGGCCGGGCGGAGTGCGTCCGGGCCGAGCTGCCAGCACACCGTACGCCGGATGCCGCAGGACAGAGCGATGACGTTCCTGACGATGATGTCGTCGGCGTTGAGCCGGTGCCGCTCGGCCTCCAGGTCGGCCGGGCAGCCGGTCATGAACATCTGCAGGGTGGGCGGCAGGTCCGGCATCCGGTTGTACAGCCGCCGCATGGCCTGCCGTACCGGCTCGGCGGTGAACAGACCGGTGCGGAAGTCCTCGATGGTCATCGTGTGCCATGGGGTGAGGGCGCCTGCTGCGAGTACCTCGCCCAAGTGCTCGAACGCCTCGGGGTACTGGACCAGCAGTGGTCCGTTGTACTCGCCCACGATCACTGGCTTGTCCGTCAACGAACGGACCTCGGCGACGATCGACGGGATCTGGTACGGGTCGCCGTAGAGGTGGATGTCGAAGATGTCGTAGCTGTGCTCGCCGTCGCGGATCAGTTGCAGGAAGAAGTCCTGTTCTGCGCCTGGTTCCGCGAAGGCGGTGGGTGGGCAGCCGCCGAGCACCACCAGGGCTTGCGGGTCCGTCGCCTTGACTGCCTGGTGGAATCCGGCCAGGTGTGTGACGTACTCGCCTGCCGTGCCCGCCCAGAACAGGGGGTTGGAGGGCTCGTTCTCGCATTGCCAGTACCGCACGCGTCCGCCGCAGTGCTTCACCAGTGCCCGCACCAGGCGGGCGTAGGCGGCTGGGTCGTGCGGCGGCGACGCCGGGAGGAGATCCGTGGCTCTGGTCGTTCCCCACGTCGAGGAAGAGCCCAGGGTGAACCACAGCTCGGTGTTGGCGTCGGCCTGGTCGAGGACGGCGTCCACCGCGCTCCAGTCGTAGTGGCCGGGCTCGGGCTCCAGTTGCGACCAGTAGAAGAACGTGCGGATGAGACCGGCGCCGAGAGATTGGGCTTGCGGGGCGAAGATGTCGGGCTCGGCGATGAGGCCGTACTGGATGCTGCGCACTACGCCGAGTCTGATGTCTGATGTGATCGTCATGCCGCTCATCGTGGGGATCAGGGCTGGCAGACGCCTGGCATCTGCCTGGCAGCGTGAGTGCCGCAGCACGGCCGCATGCTGGGGTGCGGGGTGCGGCGCCGTCATGGCCTGGCCGGTCGAGTGCTCACCCCGCACCGGCCCGAAGCCGAGGTGAGCGCCTCGCTCCTGATCGACTGCCGCACCGAGCGGGTCGGATAAGCAGGTGGCGGCAGGGGCGGCGGGGTAGCGTGGATGAAGTGAGTCAGACCTTTCTGCCGCCCGCCGAGTGGTACGCCACCCTGCCCACGGTTCACCTGTCGGCGTGCATGCTGCTCACCGACGAAGCCGACCGCGTCCTCCTGGTCAAACCCAACTACCGCCCCCACTGGGGAGTGCCCGGCGGCATAGTGGACGACGGAGAGCCGCCCCACGTGTGTGCCGTGCGTGAGATCGGCGAGGAGCTCGGCCTGGAGATCCCCTCCGGCCCGCTGCTCGTGGTCGACTGGATTCCTCCGATGGGTGAGCGGGTGCGGCCGATGATGAACTTCATCTTCGACGGCGGCACCATCGCCGATCCCTCCCGCATCCGGTTGCAGACCGACGAGCTCGACGATGCCCGGTTCTGGGGCTGGGAGGAGGCGGCCACCAAGCTGCCCGCCACGACCGCAGCCCGCATCCCGGCTGCTCGGGCCGCTCGCGACAACCAGCAGACGATCTTCCTTCCGGCCGAGCGTGACGCCTGAGCTGGTGGGCATGACTCCGGGCCGGGTGACGAGGCAAGCCGGACGGGCGAGGCGCCGGCTTCCCTAGGCGGCGCCGGGGATACACACTCCCGGGTATGGAGACGCGGCGCATCGGCACGATCCTCGCGGTTCTGCTGACGATCCTCTACCTGGCCTACATCGTGGCCATCCCTCTCGGCCTGGTGACTCACCGGCTTGAGGTGCATGAGGTGGCGTTGGCCGCGGCTCTGCTGGCTGGGGTGTGGTTCGCGGCGTCGCCGTACTTCATCACGGATGTGTCGATCGGCGCTGAGGGGTTCAGCGCCCGGTTGGAGAGGGCCGAGGCGAAGCAGCGCGTACTGGAGGGTGAGTTGCGGGCGCTGCAGGTGACGCTGGGCGGGCTGGTGACCAAGCACGAGTGGAACCATCTGCGGCGGCTGTCTGAAGAGAAGTCGGTGCTGGTTCGGCATCGGGAGGACGGGAAGCTGCAGCAGGAGCTGGAGCGGCTCGACGCTCTGGGGTTCTTGGAGCCGCTCGATTCGCAGCGGGGGCTCAATGCGATTCGCGAGGATCATGGGCGGCCGGGTGAGGAGTTCGACCTGACGCGGTACGTCAAGATCACGGATGCGGGGCTGGAGTATCTGGGGTTGCGCGAGAAGCTGTGAGGGTGTCTGCCGGGTGCGGGAAGCAGGCAGACATGGCCAGGGGTGACGAGACGCCAGATCTCCGCGGCCAGGCCGGGTCCATGTTGCTGCTCTGCTCCTGAGAGCGGCGGCAGGTCGTCGAAGCGGGCGCGTCCGAGCCGTCCAAGCGCTTGCAGTACAGCAAGACCACCGCCGACCAGGCGCTGCCCGCCGTGACCGCGCGTCCATGACCCACCCTCATGAAGATCTCGGAAGCCCTTGACGCCGCCTGAGAGCAAGCACTGTCAGCTGTCAGTCACCGCGTCAGGCCGATGACGGCCCCGTATCAGGACGCTCGGCGAAAGTTCTTCTCGTGACCGGCTCGGCACGACGAACCGGCTCACACCGAGACACAACAATCTGAGGGAGATCCTGATGACCACCGGCTTTTCTGTAACGGGACTGCGCAGGCTGCGCGAGGTTCTGACCAGGCACGTCGACTCCGGTAAGATCCCCGGCCTGGTGGCGCTGGTCAGCCGCAACGGCCAGACCCACGTAGAGACGCTCGGCACGATGCAGCATGACGGCGGCGCCCCGATGCAGCGGGACACCATCTTCCGGATGGCCTCCACCTCCAAGCCGCTGTCCATCGCGGCGGCGATGGTGCTGCTGGACGAGTGCCGGCTGCGGCTGGACGACGTGGTGGACCCGTGGCTGCCCGAGCTGGCCAACCGCCAGGTCCTGACGAGCCCCGGCGCCGACCTGGACGACACGGTGCCGGCCCGCCGCCCGATCACGGTCAGGGACGTGCTGACCTCCACCTTCGGCCTCGGCATGGACATGACCGCGCTGGGCACCCCCATCCTGGGCGCCATCTTCGAGCGGGGCCTGACGCCGAACCTGCCGGTCGAGGTGCCCGAGCAGGACGAGTGGATGCGCCGCCTCGGCGAGCTGCCGCTGATGCACCAGCCCGGCGAGCAGTGGCAGTACCAGATCAGCAGCGACCTGGTCGGCGTGCTGGTGTCCAGGGTGACCGGTAAGACGTTCGAGGAGTTCCTGAGCGAGCGCATCTTCGAGCCCCTGGGCATGAAGGACACCGGCTTCCACGTCCCCGCCGACAAGATCGACAGGCTGCCCCCCCTGTACGCCCCCGACCCCGCCACCGGCGAGTTCCAGGTCTGGGACGAGGCCGAGGGCGGCAGGTGGAGCGCCCCGCCCGCGTTCCAGGGTGGCGGCGGCGGGCTGGTGTCCACGGCCGACGACTACCACGCCTACTTCCGGATGCTGCTCAACGGCGGCGTGCACGACGGCAGGCGGATCCTGTCCAGGGCCGCGGTGGAGCTGATGACCACCAACCGCCTCACCCCCGAGCAGCAGGCCGTCCGGCACGCGCTGGCCACCAGCGCCGTGCACATCTCCTTCGGCCAGGGCCAGCAGGGCGGCTGGGGCCTGGGGATGGCGGTCCGCACCCACCACAACGACTACGCCCCCATCGGCCAGTTCGGCTGGGACGGCGGCAGCGGCACCTCCACCTACGCCGACCCCGCCAACCAGATCGTCGGCGTCCTGCTCACCCAGGTCGGCTACACCGTCCCCAGCCCGGCCCACGTGATGGCCGACTTCTGGACGACCGTCTACCAGGCCATCGAGGACTGACGCGGAGCCGCGCCCGAGGGGGACATCCCCTCGGGCGGGCCTGGCCTCAAGCAAGTCCAGCGAAGCCCGATCGCCCTCCGCACACACGAAACGGAAGCTGAAGAGACATGCAACCGCACCCCCGCCGCTGGCTGATCCTGATCGCCCTGTGCCTGAGCACGATGGTCCTGGTCATCGACAACATGGCGCTCACCGTGGCGGTCCCCGCCCTGGCCGCCGACCTGGGCGCCACCTCGCAGGACATCCAGTGGGTCCTCGAGTCCTACATGCTGGTCTTCGCCGGCCTGCTGCTCACCGCCGGCTCCCTGTCCGACCGATTCGGCAGGCGCAAGGTCATGGTCATCGGCCTGGTGCTGTTCGGCGCCTCCTCCGCGGTCGCCACGTTCGCCACGAACCCCGGCGAGCTGATCGCCGCCCGCGTGGCGATGGGCGTCGGCGGGTCGCTGATCATGCCGTCCAACCTGTCCATCATGATGACGGTCTTCACGGACGAGGCCGAACGCCGCAAGGCCATGGCCGCCGGAGCCGCCTTCAGCGTGCTCGGCCTGGTCGGCGGGCCCGTCCTCGGCGGCGCGCTGATCGCCACCCTCGGCTGGGAGGCGGTCTTCTGGATCAACGTCCCGGTCGCCGCCCTGGCGATCCTGGCCGCCGTGACCCTCATGCCCGAGTCCAGGGGGCCGGTGACCAGGCCCGACCCGCTCGGCGCGGTCCTGTCCGTGGTCGGGATGTCCGCGCTGGTGTGGACGATCAACGAGCTCGCACACGGCGTCGCCTGGACCCCGCTGATCATCGCGGTCGTCGCCCTCGGCGCGTTCATCGTCTGGGAGCTGCGCACCGAGCACCCGATGGTGCCGCTCAAGCTGTTCGCCGATCGGAACTTCGCCGGCGGCAGCCTCTCGCTCACGCTGGTCCAGGTCGGCAACGGCGGCCTGCTGCTGGTGCTCACCCAGTACATGCAGTTCGTCCTCGGCTACACCTCCGTCCAGGCCGGTCTGGCCTTCATCCCGATGTTCGCCGCCTCCATCGTCTTCAACGGCGTCGGCGCCGCGCTGGGCACCAGGCTCGGCAACCGCACCACCGCGGTGCTCGGCTTGCTCGTCATGGCGGCCGGGTTCGGGCTGCTCAGCTTCTCCTCCGCCGACAGCTTCGCGACGCTGGCCATCGCCCAGGCCGTGCTCGGCGCAGGCAGCGGCCTGGCCATGCCGTCGGCCGTCGTCTCCCTGATGGGCGCCATCCCCGCCGAACAGGCCGGGGTCGGCTCCGCGCTCAACAACACCATCCAGCAGGCGGGCGCCGCGCTCGGCGTGGCCATCCTGGGCAGCCTGGCCACCAGCAGCTACGCCTCGGCCATGCCGGCCACCGCCTCCGAGGAGGCCCGCCGCTCGGTGGCCGCCGCCGTGACCGACCCGTCCCTGGCCGCGGTCGCCCGTCAGGCCTACGACGCGGCCATGTCGTCCGCCTTCCTGGGGGCCGTGGCCGGGGTGCTCGCCGCCGCCGTACTCGCGCTGCTCCTGCTGCGCGGACGCAAGGCGAGCGCGCCCGTCACCCGCGACACGCAGTCCCTCACCGCCTGAGATACCCCTCGCCACCTGTACGGAGGTCACCCGCCATGTCTGTCACCCTCTCCCGCCAGGACAAGATCACTCTGCGCACCGCCGCCTGGGGCTCGGTCTCACTGATGGCCGCCGCCGACGCCGCCGGACGCCCGCACCGGGCCGCCACCCACGGCTCCATCGCCCTGGCCTCCGCGACCGGCCTGGTCGGGCACGTGCTCGCCGAGTGGCCCAAGGGCGTGAACCTGCGCGGCAAGTCCGTCGCCGAGCTCGCCGACGTCGTCCTCCCGGCCCTGACGGCGACCCGCAGCCTGCTCAACCGGCAGGACCCGGTGGAGGCCGACAACTTCCGCCGCACCGTGCTCGTCGCCGTCGAAGCCGTCGTCAGCACCCACAAGGGCGAGCCCAGCCCGGCCCTCGCCGAGATGGTCCGCAAGATCACCGCTGCCCTCGACGCCGCTTGACCTCCTGCCGGCCGCACGCGGCACCCCGACATAACGCGCGTATAACCACTTCCGGTGACGGCCGGGTTATGCGCCGCTCGCTGAACTACCTCCCCGATGGCCGGGACCCGCTCGGCCCTCTCCATCGGGGGATCATCCATGACCACCACCCTGGCCCGTGGAGTCCGCATACCCGCGGACCTCACGGGCCGCAGTCTTTCCCGGCACCGGGTGTTCGGGTGCCTGCTCGTCCTGGCCGCCGCACTGCGCGTGCTGGTCATGCTGGGGTACGACACCGCGCAGCTCTACTGGTACGACTCCTTCACCTACCTCGACACGGCCGTCCACCTGAGGCCGCAGGGCGCCTTTCACCCCGCCGGGTACTCGTGGTTCCTGTGGCTCCTGCGTCCCTTCCGCAGCGTGGAGGTGGTGGCGGGGGTGCAGCACGCGATGGGGCTCGGGGTCGCGATCATGCTGTACGCGGTCGCGCGGCGCTGGTCGTTGCCCGGGTGGGCGGCGGCCCTGGCCACGGTGCCGGTGTTGTTCGATCCGTCGTTCGTGCGGCTGGAGCACGCCGTCCTGTCGGACCTCCAGGTCATCTTCCTCGTCACGGCGGCGCTGACGGTGCTGCTGTGGCACCCGGGCACTCCCCAGCTCACGGCAGTCGTGAGCCGGACGCCTCAGGTCTCCATCCGCCCCGCTGCGGCAGCAGGGCTGTTGCTCGCCCTGGCAGGTCTGACCCGCACCGCCGCCGTCCCCCTGCTCGGCCTGGCCGTGCTCTACTTGCTGGCACGCCGCACGTCCTGGCGGGCGATCATGGCGTTCGTGCTGGCAGGCGGCCTGCCGCTGCTGGCCTACGCCGGTTGGTACGCCCAGCACCACGGCAGGTTCGCCCTCAGCGGCTCCGACGGCGTCGCGCTGTGGGCCCGCACCATGACCTTCGCCGACTGCACGCGCATCCAGCCGCCGCCCGACCTGGCCCCGCTCTGCCCCAACGGCACCGTCCTCGACGCCGCCTCCGAGTACGTCTGGGCCCCCGGCTCCTCCCTCAACCTCCTGCCCGGCGACCGGTTCACCCACAACGACCAGGCCAGGTCGTTCGCCGTCGCCGCGATCACCGCCCAGCCGTTCGACTACCTGCGCGAGGTCGTCCGGGACACCTCGCTCGCCTTCACCTGGCAGCCCGTCGCCCACCCCAGGCGGGTCAGCGCGCACACCACCTTCCCGCGCGGCTCCTGGCCGCTGCCCGAGCAGCACGCCCTCATCGGCAAGGTACGCGGCGAGTACGACCCCGACATCCGCGGGATGCGGTCGGTCGAGCCGTTCGCGTCAGTGCTGGCCGCCTACCCGTATCCGTGGCTGCTGCACGGGCCCCTGTTCGGGGTGGCGCTGGTGGCGGGCGGGGTGGGGGCGCTGCGGCGGGGACGCAGGACGGCGCTGCTGCCGTGGTCGTTCGCGGTGTTCCTGCTGGTCGCGCCGGTGGCCGCGCTGGACTTCGACCATCGGTACGTGTTGCCGGCGATCCCGTTCGCCTGGCTTGCCGCCGCGCTCGGTCTGCGGCGTTTCAGGTAAACGCCGGTATGGAGCATGAGTCGAAGAGCATGGTGTCTACATGGCGGCTGAGCATTGTCCGGAGGAGATCGGCACGGTCTGACAGTCTGTTAGCGTGCCGCGGTGGATCTCTTCTCGCAGTCGTGGGCCGCGTTGCGCACGGCGGTCGCCGAGCTTCCCGACGAGGCTTTCGAACGGCCGTCCGGGTGCGCGGGCTGGCTCGTCCGGGACCTCGCCTGTCACCTGGTCATCGACGCCCAGGACGTCCTGATCACCCTCGCCACCCCCGAGGACGGGCCGCCGACCAGGAACGCGGTCACGTACTGGGACCTGCTCGACGAGCCGCCGACCGGCGACGACCCGCTCGACGCGCTGATCGTCCGCCTCGCCGCCGCCTACCAGGAGCCGAGGCTGCTCAAGTTCCACCTGGACGACGTCGGGGCCGCCGCCGGGCGGGCCGCCGTGCTGGCCGATCCGGCCGCCAGGGTGGGGACCAAGGACCAGGTGCTCACGGTGGGCGACTACCTGTCCGCGTACGTCCTGGAGTGGACTCTGCACCACCTCGACCTGATCGCCCACCTTCCTGACGTCGGCGGGCCGTCCGATGAGGCGCTGTCCAGGTCCCGCGCGATGCTGGAGGAACTGGCCGGAGCGAGGTTCCCCGAGGCGTTCTCCGACGCGGACGCGCTGCTGGTCGGCACGGGACGGCGGGCCGCGACCGGCGAGGAGCGGGCGAAGTTCGGCGCGTTGGCAGGGAGGCTGCCTCTCGTCCTCGGGTGAGTGGCGGTCAGCTCGCGATGGCGCGGTGGGCGATCACCTTGTCGATACGTAGCCGCACAAGACACTCACCCGGTACGGCGTTGCGGGTGCCGAACTCCTGGGCGCGATCGTCCCCCATGTACCGCCTGCCGATCTCGACGGCCCACGCCAGCATCTCCTCCAGGTCCAGCGAGATGGCCGCACGCCCCTTGAGCAGCACGTACGAGAACGGCGGCGTCTGATCGTCCACGCACAACACGGCCCGCGGGTCGCGGCGCAGCGCCTTGGCCTTGAGCCCGGTCTCAGAGGTGTTGAAGACGACGTCGTCCCCGTCCAGCAGGAACCAGATCGGCGTCACGTGCGGCGCGCCGTCGGACAGCGTCACCCCGAGCTTGCCCGTGCGGGTGCCGGTCAGGACGAACGCCCGCCATTCCTCATCACTCATGCGTTCCATGCGGCTACGCTACGCCGGCGCGTTAAAGGGTTCGAGAACTGTCGGTGCCCGGTGGTACAAAGCAGGTTCCACCTAGCCGAGAGGCGTCAGGCATGTCGATCACCAGTGGCTCGGAGTTCTCCGTCTCCGGGCCGCGCTACAACCGGCGCGGCCCGGTGCGCTGGCTCTGGTCGCATCTGCGCCGCCATCCGCTGCACCTGCTCGGGTTCCTCGGCGGGTCGCTCGTCATGGTGGTGCTCAACGCCCTGGTGCCGCAGTTCACGGGTGACGCGTTCGACGCCGTGCTGGGCGTGCGCGGCGAGCCGATGGACGCGCTGGGGTCGATCGCGTGGGCGTTGCTGGCCGTGGTGCTGGCGCGCGGGCTGTTCGACCTGTGGGCGCGGCTGTCGAGCGAGGTGCTGGCCAAGCGGCTGGAGCGGGACGCGCGCGACGAGCTGTACGTGAGCCTGCTCGGCAAGAGCCAGACGTTCCACAACCGGCAGCGGGTCGGCGACCTGATGGCGCGGGCGGCGAACGACATCCGGCAGCTCTCCATCATGATCACGCCGGGCGCCGACCTGATCGTGGACTCGGGGCTGACCGGGCTGGTGCCGCTGTTCTTCATCGCCGCCATCGATCCGCGGCTGCTGCTGGCCCCCGGGGTGTTCGCGGTGGTGTTCGGGTTCGCGCTGTGGCACTACATGCGGCAGCTCAACCCGGTCTCGACCCGGATGCGGGAGGAGTTCGGCGACCTCAATGCGGGGCTCAACCAGGCGGTGCGGGGCATCGAGGTGATCAAGGTGACCGCGCAGGAGGAGCAGGAGCGGCTGCGGTTCCGGGCGAACGCGCGGCGCTACCGCGACTCGTTCGTCCGCAACGGGCTGGTGCAGGCGCGTTACCTGCCGACGCTGCTGTTCGCCTTCGCCATGGCGGGGGCGCTGTGGCACGGCCTCTACCTCCAGGGCATCGGGGCGATCACGATCGGCGAGATGGTCGCGTTCATGGGGCTCATGGGCATGCTCGGGTTCCCCACGCAGATGTCGATCTTCACGTTCTCGCTGATCCAGATCGGCATCGTGTCCGCGCGCCGGATCCTCGGCGTGGTCACGTCCGAGAGCGAGATCGACCAGCGGCCCGACGGGCACGCCGCGCCGATCAGCGGCGAGATCGTCTTCGAGGACGTCACGTTCGGCTACGAGGAGGACGGCGAGCCGGCGCTGCGCGGGGTGACGTTCACGGTGCGGCCGGGGGAGACGGTGGCCGTCGTCGGCGAGACCGGGTCGGGCAAGAGCACGCTGACCAAGCTGGTGCCGCGCATCTACGACGTCACGTCGGGGCGGATCCTGGTGGACGGCGTGGACGTGCGCGAATGGGACCTCGACTCGCTGCGCTCCCAGATCTCCACCATCGAGCAGGACATCGTGCTCTTCTCCCGCTCCGTGGCCGAGAACATCGCCTTCAGCAAGGGCCAGCGGGCCGACCGCGAGGCGGTGGTGGCGGCGGCGCGCGACGCGCAGGCCGCGGAGTTCGTGGAGGAGCTGGACGACGGCTACGACACCGTGATCGGCGAGCGCGGCGTGACGCTGTCCGGCGGGCAGCGGCAGCGGCTGGCGATCGCGCGGGCGCTGCTGACCGACC
Organism: Nonomuraea monospora; assembly: GCF_039531895.1. NCBI lineage: Bacteria > Bacillati > Actinomycetota > Actinomycetes > Streptosporangiales > Streptosporangiaceae > Nonomuraea > Nonomuraea monospora. The sequence continues at coordinate 101,409 of NZ_BAAAQX010000013.1, read as the reverse complement.
CGGCGATCCTCGTCCTCGACGACTCCACCAGCGCCATCGACTCCGCCACCGAGGACAAGATCCAGCAGGCCATCGGCCGCATCCTCGACGGGCGCACCACCCTGCTCATCACCCACCGGCTCTCGCAGATCCGCTGGGCCGACAAGGTGCTGCTGCTGCGCCGCGGCCAGGTGGTCGACTTCGGCACCCACGACGAGCTGATCGGGCGCAGCCGCCTCTACCGGCGCGTCTTCGCCCACTACGACGAGGCCGACCTACGCGACGACGGGCCGGTCCTGGCCGGCGAGCAGGGAGGGACGCGCTGATGGGCTTCCTCATGGACGGCCTCGACGCGGAAGACTACGACCGCACCTACAACGACCGCGATCTGCTGCGCCGGATCCTGTCGTACTTCCGGCCCAAGCTGGGCGCCATGATCCTGGTCGCCGTGATGATCGTGCTGGGCTCGGCGGCCCAGGCGGCCATCCCCACGCTGGGCAGCCTGGCCGTCGACGCGATCGCCGACGGCACGATCGGCGACGTGGGATGGCTGCTGATCGCGGGCGTCCTGGGCACCGGGGTGCTGTCGTGGGGCTTCAACTACGTCCGGCAGAAGAACAGCGCGAAGGTGACCGGCGACGTGGTGCTGAGCCTGCGCGAGGACGCCTTCGACGCCGTGCTCAAGCGCGACCTGTCCTTCTACGACGAGACGCCGTCCGGCAAGATCGTCAGCCGGGTGACGTCCGACACCGACGACTTCGCCACCGTCTCCACCCTCACCATGGACCTGATCAGCCAGGTGCTCATGGTCGGCTTCGTCACGGTGCTGCTGTTCGTGCGCAGCGTCGAGCTGGCCCTGCTGACGCTGCTGGTGGTGCCCGTCGTGATGGGGCTGGCGTTGCTGTTCAGACGGCTGGCCAGGGTCAGCACGCGGCGGGCGCAGCGGTCGCTGAGCCGGGTGAACGCCAACCTCCAGGAGACCATGGGCGGCATCGCCGTGGCCAAGAACTTCCGGCAGGAGCAGCAGGTCTACGACGAGTTCCGGCCCATCAACCGGCAGAGCTACCAGGTGACGCTGCGGCAGGGGTTCGTCTTCTCCGCCATCTTCCCGGTGCTCTTCCTGGTGGCCGGGCTCGCCACGGTCGCGCTCGTGCGGCTCGGCGGCGCGTCGGTCGTCGCGGGCGGGCTGTCGGCCGGCGACTGGTACCTGTTCCTGCAAGGCGTGTCGCTCTTCTGGTTCCCGCTGACGTCCATCGCCGCGTTCTGGTCGCAGTTCCAGCAGGGGCTGTCGGCGTCCGAGCGGGTCTTCGCGCTGATCGACGCGCCGCCGCGGGTCGTGCAGACCGACTCCCGGCCCGCCGGGCGGCTGGCCGGGCGCATCGAGTTCGAGGGCGTGACCTTCGGGTACGATCCCGCGCACCCCGTGCTCAACGGCTTCGACCTCGTCATCGAGGCGGGCGAGACCGTGGCGCTGGTGGGCCACACCGGCGCCGGCAAGTCCACGCTCAGCAAGCTGATCACCCGCTTCTACGAGTTCCAGGACGGGCGGCTGCTCATCGACGGCCGCGACATCCGCACCCTGGAGCTGGGCAGCTTCCGCAAGCAGATCGGGGCCGTGCCGCAGGCGCCGTTCCTGTTCAGCGGCACGGTCGCCGACAACATCCGCTACCCGCGGCCCGAGGCCACCGACGAGGAGGTGCTGGCCGCCGCGTCGGCGGTGGGCGGCGGCGACTGGATCGAGGCGCTGCCGAACGGGCTGGAGACGGACGTCGGCGAGCACGGGCGGGCGCTGTCGATGGGGCAGCGGCAGCTCGTCGCGCTGGCCCGGCTGCTCGTGCAGGACCCGGCGATCGTGGTGCTGGACGAGGCCACGGCCAGCGTCGATCCGCTGACCGAGGCGCAGATCCAGGAGGGGCTGGACGTGGTGCTGGCCGGGCGGACGTCGATCGTCATCGCGCACCGGCTGTCCACGATCGAGCACGTGGATCGCATCATCGTGCTGGATCACGGGCGGATCGTGGAGGAGGGGGATCACGGGACGTTGCTGGCCGCCGGCGGGCGGTACTGCCAGGTTTACAACACCTACTTCCGGCATCAGTCGCCGAACTACAAGGCGGGCTCGGGGTTCGTGCCGGTCACTTCCTCGTGAGCTGACGCCGGCCTGGCTCTCCGCTGGCATGGACAGCGTCCACTCGTTGCAGCCGACAAAATCGGTCCGACATTTTGGGTCGTCCGCGACATCTGGCTGCATGGCGAAGCCCTGGCATCGTTCGAAGCAGCGATCAAGGGAGATGCGGATGCAGCACGTGACGGTCACCGGGCTCGGCGCCACCACGCCCCTGGGCGGAGACGTGAGTCAGACCTGGGCGGCCCTGCTGGAGGGCCGTTCCGGGATCACCGCCCTGGAGGACGACTGGGCGCGGGACCTGCCGGTGCGGATGGGCGGGCGGATGCGTACGGACCCCGGCGAGGTGCTGGGCCGGGTGACGGCCCGGCGGCTGGACCGCTGCCAGCAGGCCGCGCTCGTCGCCGTACGGGAGGCGTGGCAGGACGCCGCCGCCCCCGAGGTGGAGCCCGAACGGCTGGCCGTGGTGATCGGCACGGGGGTCGGCGGCGTGCTGACCACGCTGGGCCAGGACGACGTCCTGGAGGCTTCGGGCGCGCGCAAGGTGTCGCCGTACACGGTGCCCATGCTCATGCCCAACGGCCCCGCGGCGGTGGTCAGCATCGAGTTCGGGGCGCGCGGCGGCGCGTACACGCCGGTCAGCGCCTGCGCCTCGGGGGCCGAGGCGATCGCGATGGGCCTGGACCTGATCCGGCTCGGACGGGCGGACGTGGTGATCGCGGGCGGCGCGGAAGCCTGCCTGCATCCGCTGACGATCGCCGGGTTCGCGCAGGCCAAGGCGATGTCCAGGCGCAACGACGCGCCGGAGCAGGCTTCGCGGCCCTTCGACAGCGGCAGGGACGGCTTCGTGCTCGCCGAGGGGGCGGCCATGGTGATCCTGGAGCGGGCCGGGTTCGCCGCGGCGCGGGGCGCTCGGGCGTACGCGATGCTGGCGGGGGCGGGCATCACGTCCGACGCGTACCACATCACCGCGGGCCTTCCCGAAGGGCAGGCCCGCGCGATGCGGCTGGCGATGGAGTCGGCCGGGCTGGGAGCCGGGGACGTGCGGCACGTCAGCGCGCACGCCACCTCCACCCCGCCCGGCGACCTCGCCGAGGCCACCTCGATCAGCCGCGCGGTGGGCACCCACGCCGCCGTCACCGCGATCAAGTCGATGACCGGGCATCTGTGCGGCGCGTCGGGAGCGCTGGGGGCCGTGGCCACGGTCCTCGCGCTGCGGGACGAGGTCGTGCCCGCGACGCGGAACCTGGACGCGCCAGACCCCGAGATCGGGCTCGACCTCGTCTCCGGGAAGCCGCGTCACGGGCGGTTGGGGGCGGCGATGGTCAACTCCTTCGGGTTCGGCGGGCACAACACGTCGCTGGTGTTCACCGCCGCCTGATCAACTGACGTTGACGGAGTAGGCGGTGGTGTCCAGGCGGCCCTGGCCGATGAACACCTCGGTGCCGGCCTGGACGCTCGTCAGGTACTTCGAACTCGCCAGCCACCCCCGGCTCACCAGGTGGTTGAGGAAGTCGCGCAGGTTGAGGTTGACGCTGCTGGTGTTGCCGGTCCGGACGAACGAGTAGACCTCCCAGCCGATGTTGCCCCGGTAGAGGTCCCAGTTCGTGCCGCCCAGGGTGACGGTGGCCTGCCTGGTGCCCACCGGGCCCGCGCCGCCGGTCCGGTACGTCCAGATCATCACCTCGTCGGTGGGGTTGTTCTCCCAGGTGGGGTTGGCGATCGTGTGCAGCCACAGGTCGTAGGCGACGTTCATGGTGCCGGTGGTGGAGACGTTGTAGTTCCACGTGGTGCTCACGTTGCGGTTCGCCGAGACCTGGGTCGGCAGGCCCGTGTTCGACAGCTTCCAGCCCCAGTGCCAGCCGAGGACCGAGCTGGCGTACGACTTGACCTGGTTCGACTGGCCCGACCAGTTCCAGCTCGTGCCCCACGAGATGGTGCTGCCGCTGGTGGAGCCCGCCCAGACGCACTGCGTGCCGGTGCCGGAGTCCTGGCCCCACAGGTTGTTGTTGATCCAGTACTTGCCCATCGTCACCGAGTCGAAGGCGTTGCAGAGCTGGCCCTGTGGCGGGGTGACCGTGGGCGTGGGGGTCGGCTCGCCGGGGGTGGTGCCGCCGGTGCAGGTCACGCCGTTCAGGGTGAACGTGGCGGGGGCGGGGTTCGTGGAGTTGTTCCAGGTGGCGTTGAAGCCGAGGTCGGTGGTGGCGTTCGTGCCGAGGGCGGCGTTCCAGCCGGCGTCGGCGGCGCTCACCTGGCCGCCGTTCTGGGTGAAGGTGGCCTTCCAGCCGGACGTGATCTGCTGGCCGGCGGTGAACGACCAGCCGAGGGTCCAGCCGGTGAGGGGGTCGCCGAGGTTCTTGATGACGACGTTCGCGGAGAAGCCGCCGGACCACTGGTTGGGGACGGTGTAGGTGACCTGGCAGCCGGTCGCGGCTCGGGCGGTGGTGGCGGTGAGGACGGTGGCGGCTGCCACGAGGATGGCGGCCAGCGTTGCCATGCGTATTCTCATTTGTTAATTGTTAGTCGTGTCGACAAACTAACCCCAAAGGTGAGTGCTGCTCCGGCTTGGCGGGCGTGCGGGAAGCGCCAGCGTGTGGAGCTTCGTGGTCGGTGGCACGAGGTGAAACTTTCAAGGAATGTCGGTCATCGGCTCTACGCTCGGCGTCCATGAGCGAATCGAGCGGGTTACCGGACACCGTGCACATCGACCTCCACGTCAGCTACCGGCAGGCGTACCTGATCGACTGCACCGACGACGCCGAGGGCCCCGAGGGCATCCCCGACGACCACCCTGCCCACCCTGTCGGCATCGTCCGCGTCGAGGGCGGGGACGCGTTCCTCATCACCGGCCTGCACACCGGGACGGTCGACTTCACCGTGGTCGTGGCCGGTCGTGACCCCGGGGCGGACGTCGAGGGTTTCGAGGACGTGGTGGAGATCAGCATCTCGTCCGAGTCCGGGCAGTTCCAGCTGCACGAGTGGGGCGGGACGGCTCACGCGCTGCCCGCGCTGCCTGCCGGGCCCGGGTGGTACCGGCTGCGGTACCACGCACGGGGGATGGATGACGCCGTCGATGGCGTGGATCTGTCGGGCGGGCCCGTCGATCACTACCTGTTGCAGATCTGGCCGGCTGAGGAGTCGTTGCCGCAGGTGGTCAAGCACGGCAGCGCGTCGGCCGCGTACTGGCGCCAGCCCGACTGAGGCAGCCCGGCCCGGCATGGCCAGGCTCGGCGTGGTCCTGTCCAGCGCGGCCCGCTCCAGAGCCACCCGGCGCGGCCCAACCCGGCCGAGCGCGGTGCGGAGTGCAGGGTAGGCGGTGGGGTGTGGTGGGGTGTCAGCGGTCGTCGCGGAGGGTGCGGAGGGTTTCGGCTTGTTCGGCGGTGACGCCTTTGGCGCGCTGGGCGACGGCCTCCTCCGGGGTCAGGCCCGCCCCCGCCCAAGACGCCGTCTCCTCGAACGGGATGCCGGCCTGCCACCACGCCCTGGCGACCCCCATCGGGGTGAGGCCGCGCTGGATGTAACGCCTGGCCTCACCGGGCCGTAGCCCCAGCTCCTGCCACATGCGGGCGGTCGGGGCGTCCACGTTCTGGCGGGCCCAGGCGGCGGCCTCGTCGTCCACCCAGTCCGCGCCGCAGTAGCTGTAGATGACCAGGGCGTCGATGTTCCCCAGGCGGGCGATGAACCGCTGGGCCCTGTCGCGGGGATCGCCGCCGCCCGCGAACGCCATCAGGCTGGTGAACGCGTCCCCCGGAGCCGTGGGGTCGTCGAGGCTGCGGGGCTTGCGGCCGTGCTTGAGGTCGTAGGCCTGGTCCGGGGTGTGGCCCTGGCGCTTGAGGGCGATGGCGTCGTCGAGGCCGAACTCGTACTCGTGCCAGAGCAGCGCCTCGGCGGCGGTCAGCCCCGCGGACAGGCACCTGCCGACCGCGCCGGGGGTGACCTGGGCGGTGGTCCACTGGGTGGCCTCGGCGGGGTCGGCGATGCCGGCCCGCCGCCAGGTGACGGCCTGGGCGGGGGACAGCCGCCAGGTCCACCAGCGGCGCGCCTCGGCGGGCGGGATGCCGGCGGCCTCGTACGGGGCCGGGTCGAACGTCATGATGCTCCTTCCACCTGTACGGTCTCCGCCCACTCGGGCGCCTGCCCCGTCGCGTCGAGCAGGGCGACGATGACCCGGGTGGCGGGCGGGCGGTGCGGCCACGGGGTGCGGCCGTCGGTGAGCGCGATGATCAAATCTGGCGGCGGGCGTCTGGCCAGGGCGGCGGCGAAGCCTGCTCGCAGGTCGGTGCCGCCGCCGCCGTCCAGCCGCACGTCCGAGACGCGGCCGATGTTCTGCGGACGGTACGCGCGCGCGTCGCACGTGATCACCGCGAGGAGCCGCCTGCCGATCCCGACGGCCCGCAGCACCCCGGTGACCTCGGCCAGCGCCTGAGCCAGCATGGCTTCGGTGATGGAGCCCGAGGTGTCGATCAGCACGGTCACCGAGGGCAGAGGACGGCGCAGGCTCGGCAGGACGACGCCGGGCAGCGCGGCGGCCCTGCGCGACGGGCGGCGGTAGGTGTAGTCCACGCGGCCCGCCGCCTGGGCGAGGCCGTGGCGCACCTTGGCGGACAGGTGGCGGCGCCAGCTCACGGCCGGTTCGAGCACCTCGCCTGCCCAGCGGAGCCAACCCGCCGGGACGTCGTCCTGGGCGTTCAGGCGTTCGCGGATCCTGCGGGCGGTGTCGAGCGCGGTCAGGCGGGCGGCGGTGGGGGAGAGGCCGGGCAGGTCGTGGTCCCATGCACGGGGCAGGCCGTCGCACCCGCTGCCGCAGTCCCCTGGGGTGTCTCGTGTCTCTTGCAAGGCGTGCCAGTACTGTTCGGCGGTGCAGCCGTCCGGGAGGCCGAGACGGGCTGGAGTGGTCGCGTCGGGTGGGCGGGCGGTGAGGTCGTCGTTGATCTCGGCGTCGGCGGCCAGGTTCCAGGTGCGTTGCTCCTCGGGGGCGGACATGCCCGGGTAGCGGCGGGCGTGCTCCCGTAGCAGGTGCGTCACCTGGTGGATGAGCCAGAAGCCGACCTCGGGGACGGTCTGGCGGGCCAGCTCCTCGGCGCCTACGTACACGTGCCAGCGCTGGTCGGTGGGGAAGCGGCGCAGGTCGGCGGCAGCGTCGGTGATCATGACGGGGTGGAGGGAGAGGAGGGCGCTCGCGAGGTAGGGGGCATGGTGAGCCGCCCACACGCGGGCCGCCGACCACTTCTGCCACAGCTCGGGGCTGGTCACTGCGGCACCCCGTCCGAGCTAGTCACCGAGCAGTCCTGCCGCGCGCAGGATCGGGGTGAGCTCCAGCAGCGCGGACGGGATCGCGGCGCCCGGCGGGCGGTGGCCTGCCAGGGTGCGGGCGGCGAGGGAGGCCACGTCCGGTGCGGTACGGGCGGCCTTGGCGATCACCCGCCAGGCGGCGTCCCACCGGTCCGCGTCCCCGGCGGACACCGCCACCGCCACCACTGAGGTGAGGACGGCGAAGGCGCGGTCGCTGCGGTGGGGGAGGTCGAACGCGTCCGGGTTCGCGAGCACCGCCGTGGGGTCCGGCAGGTCCAGGTGCTCCAGCCAGGACAGGAACTCCAGGGCCGCTCCCTCACCCACGGCCCCTGTCACCAGGACGGCCAGGACCTCGGCTGCGGCACCTGCGGCTTTGCAGGCGGCCATGAGCTTGGCCGTCGCCTCCCAGGAACGAGGGCTGGGCCACCCCTGACTGCCTGCGCCGGTCGCGGTGCCGCCGTTCGACGGGACCCGCAGTGCCAGCGTGGGCCTGACCTCCAGGAACGCCGCCACCGTCGCCCGCGCCTCCACCACCTGCTCCCGGGATGGCGGCTGCGCGAACCCCGACAGTGACGGCGCGGGGAAACCCACGGCCAGCCCCCGTGCGATCTGCCTGCCGTCCACCGGCCAGTTCAGATGAACGAGCCGGTTGGCCAGCGGCGGCGCCAGATCCCACCCGTCGGCCGCCTCCTCGGGCGGGTTGGCGGCGGCGACCACCTGCACCTTGTCCGGCAGCCGTACGTCGCCGACCACCCGCTCCAGCACTACCCGCAACATCGCCGCCTGGACGGCCGGGGGAGCGGTCGTCAGCTCGTCCAGGAAGAGCAGCCCGTGCCCGGCCGTGGCCAGGCGCTGAGCCCAGGCGGGAGGGGTCAGCCGGACGGTGCCGTCGGAGATCACCGGCAGGCCCGCGAAGTCGCTCGGCTCTCTGATCGAGCCTATGACGACCTCGATGGGCCAGTTCAGGGAGTCGGCGAGGGCTACGACGGCTGAGGTCTTGCCGGTGCCGGGGCTGCCCCACAACAGCGTCGGGACGCCCGCTGACACGGCGATCGACAGCGCCTCCAGGACGATCCGCGTGTCTCCGCCGCTCACTGCTTGGCCACCCGCGACGCGTCACCTTCCGTCGCCTGCGCGCCTGCGCCCGCCTGTGACGCGGCGTCTTGCGCCGCCTGCGCGCCTGCGCCCGCCTGTGACGCGGCATCTTGCGCCACCCGCTCTCCTGCGCCCGCCTGCGGAGCCGGGCTGTTCGCCAGTTGCGTCGCCAAGCCAGGCACCCCCAACTGCCCCGCCACCAACGCCAGCTCATGCCCCACGAACTCCCGCCGCACAGTCGCCACGTTGTCCACCAGCGGCGAAGCAGTCAGCCGCACTTCCCTCACCCCCGCCCGGAACGCCTCCACATCCCACGGCAACGCCACTTCAGCCCCCGCGCAGATCCGCGCCACGTCCTCCTCAGAAGGCTGCGACGCGATCCCGAGCCGAGTAGTCAGCCGATCACCGACCATCAGCCCCGCCAGGTAACTCCGCCCAGCGGCAGGGCTACGCCGAGGCCGGGGATCGGCCCCGTGCACCCAGGCGGTGACGATCTCGGCGACCATCCGGGCGGCAGCGTGGCCGGGCCGATCGGACAGCCCGAAGTCACCCAGATCAAGCTGGTTGGCGGAGATCACCAGCGCCACCCGATCCTCGGTCCACCCCCGCGTGAAGTGCGTCCACCCCCACGGGTACTCGCCGCCATGCCCGACGTACGGATGCTCCCCGCCGAACACGTTGAACACCAGCCCCACAGCCAGGTCCGGCCGGGGCCCAGCCAGGGTGCCCCCGGACGCCTGCGCCGTGATCATCTGCGTCGCCAGCTCCCGGGACAGCACCGGAGCCCCGCCGTTGAGCATCGCCAGCACGAACCGGGCATGGTCGGAGGGCGTGCTCAACGCCGACCCCGCCGGATAGTCACCCGGATACAACGTCGGCAACGGCAGCCGCAGCCCCGGCAGGGTCGCGTACCCGGTGGAGCGGCGCGCCAGCAGCTCGGCCGGCACGAAGTCGGGATGCTGCGCCCGGGGGAACACGGTCGACCCCATCCCCAGCGGCTCGAACACGTGCCGCCCCACCCACTCCGAGAACGTCACCCCATCCGGGTTGAGCAGCTCGACGAGGTGCCCGACCAGGGCGATCCCCACGTTGCTGTACTGGTAGGCGGCTCCCACGGGCCCGGCCCAGAACGGGACCATCGTGCCCCCGTACGCGTCGGACCGTTCCGCTTCGAGCACCCGCCGCAGGTGCTCGCCCAGCGGCGGGGGCGGCACCCGGTCGAAGTTGCCCATGCCGACGCCGAGCCCGCTGCGGTGGGTGAGCAGGTCCCGCAGGGTGATGGGCCGCTGTCCGTACGGGTTGACGACGCGGACGTACGGGTCGATCGGCTCGTCCAGCCCGATCACGCCGCGTTCGACGAGCTGGAGGGCGGCGACCCCGGTGTACGGCTTGCAGTCCGATCCGGTGGGCGCGACCGTGTCCGCCGTCATCGGGCGGCCGGTGGCGAGGTCGGCGACTCCGTACGCGCGGGTCAGCGCCACCTCCGTGCCGGCGCCCACCGCGATCGACAAGCCGGGCGTGCCGCAGTGCTCCATGATCTCGGGCACGAACGTGTCGAGTGCCTCTCCCAACGTGCTGATGTCCATGCGTCAAGGCTCGCATTGACACTTCGAAAGTGTCAAGACAATCGTTGACAGTCATAATGGTACGGTGCCACAGCTACCCGACCTCGCCGACCTGCTGTCGATCGTCGAAGAGCGCAGCGCGGACGACACCGACCACCTGAGCCGGCTCACGGTGGCCGAAGGTGTCCTGTCCGACCTGGAGAAAGTCGGCGATCGCCTGCTCGGCTACCTGGTCGAGCTGGCCCGCGCCGAGGGCTGCTCCTGGGCGGACATCGGCGACCATCTCGGCATCAGCCGCCAGGCGGCCCAGCAGCGCTACGGGCGGCGCTGGTCCAGCCTCACCATCGCCGACCTGGCCAAGTCGGGGGCGTTCGAGCGCTACACGGGGCGGGCCAAGGAGACGCTCGAACGGGCGGAGGCGCACGCCCGCCGCCTCGGCCGTCCGTCCATCGAGGCCGGTCACGTGCTGCTCGGCATCCTCGACGACCCGGACACGCTGGCCGTGCGCGCCATCGCCGCCCAGGACGCCGACCCGGCCGCCGTACGCGAAGGACTGGAACGTCGCCTGCCCACCGGGCCCGGGTCACCGGCCGCGCTGTCGGTCGGAGCGGACGCGCGCCGCGCCCTCACTGCCGCGCTGACCGAGACGGCGGAGCTGCGGCACAACTACATCGGCACCGAGCACATGCTGCTCGGGCTGCTGCACGACAGGTCGGGGGTGGCGGGGAAGCTGCTGTGGGAGCACGGGATCGCACTGGACCCGACCCGCGCCGCCGTCCGCGCCGCACTGGAAGCGTTCCTACGCGCCCGGGAGGCATAACGCGCCCGGAAGGCGTCACGCGCCCGGAAGGCGTCACGCGCCCGGAAGGCGTCACGCGCCCGGAAGGCGTCACGCGCCCGGAAGGCGTCACGCGCCCGGAAGGCGTCACGCGCCCGAGAGGCGTCACGCGCCCGGGAGACGTAATGCGCCCGTCAGGCATTACGCGCCCGGGAGGCACGATGCGCCCGGGAGGCCACGACGCGCCCCCGGAAGTAAGGAGCGTCGCCGGTTCAGGCGAACGGCCGAATGGTAGGGCTGGCCCTACCGATGATCGTCCCGTATACGGGATCGCTACCAGCTCATGACCGTCCGTAGTTTAGAAGCATGATCGAAACGAGCTTGCGCCGGTGGTCCGGCGCCTCCGCCCTCGTCCTCGCCGTCTTCTGCGGCAGCGCCACGCAGGCCGCCGCCGCCTCCCCGTCCACGCAGGCGACCCTGAACGAGCTCGTCACCAAGGACGGTTTCCCCGGCTCCCTCGCCTCCGTGCAGTCCCGCGGCGGCCGGCTGCGTGACTACACCGCCGGGGCGAAGGGACGGCCGCCCGCTGACGCTTACGTCCGCATCGGCAGCAACACCAAGACCTTCACCGCAGTGACCGTCCTGCAGCTCGTCGGCGAGGGCAAGGTCAAGCTGGACGCCCCCGTCGAGACGTACCTGCCCGGACTGCTGCGCGGCGACGGCATCGACGGACGCCGCATCACCGTACGCCAACTGCTGCAGCACACCAGCGGCCTGCCCGAGTACACCGACGTGCTGCTGGCCGAGGGCATCCTGCCCATCCTCCACACGCACTACGAGCCTCGGCAGCTCCTCGACCTCGCGCTCAGCAAGAAGGCCCAGTTCGCGCCCGGCGCCAAATGGGCCTACACCAACACCAACTACATCGTCGCGGGCCTGCTCATCGAGAAGGTCACCGGTCACCGCGCCGCCGAGGAGATCACCCGGCGCACCGTCTCGAAGATCGGGCTGACCCGGACGTACTTTCCCGGCGACGGCGATCAGAAGGTGCGCCGTCCGTACGCCACCGGCTACCACCGCGACGACCCCGAGCAGCCGATGACCGACGTCACCGAGTTCGACCCGTCCCAGGCCTGGACCGCCGGGCAGATGATCTCCACGCCCAGCGACCTGAACCGCTTCTTCACCGCGCTCCTCGACGGCAAGCTGCTCAAGCCCGCCCAGCTCAAGGAGATGCGCACCACCGTCGCCGCGCCGCAGTTCGGCCGCGAGGGGCGGTACGGGCTTGGGGTGAGCAGCGTGAAGCTGTCGTGCGGCGTGACCGCTTGGGGGCATGGTGGCTCCATCCCCGGCTACTACACCGCCAACGCCGCCACCGAGGACGGCCGCGCCGCCGCCGTCGCCGTCACCCACCTGCCCACCACGGTTCCCGCCCAGCAGCGGGTCGAGGCCGCCGTGGACACCGCCATCTGCTCCCAGCGCTGAGGCGCCCTGGTGGGCACCGCGCTCGGGGTTGCGGCGGCTCGCGAAGAGCACCGCCATCTCGGTCAGCGTTGAGGCTGGCGGCGGTCTCGCCATCTGCCCCCAGCGTCGAAGCTCGCGGCGTCATAGCCGTCTGGGTCCCAGCGCCGAGGCTGGCGGTGGGTGCCGCCACCTCGCCTTGGCGTGGAGAGGCGTTCGCCGAGACCAGGTGGCGGTACCTGCTCTCAGCGTTGCGGCGCCCGATGGACCACCCTGTCGTCGCCGCGTCCCGGCCACGCCATGACGAGCAGCCGCTGCCCCACCCGCTTCTCCCAGTCAGGCGGGTCGTAGTGGACGCGGATCCGGTAGTGCCCCTTCCTGCCACGCAGGGAGAGGTCCGGCAGCCCGGCACCGGACAAGTCGTCGATGAGCTCGATCCTGCCCGCCGGGCTCTCGTACCCGATCTCGACCACGTGATCCCAGCCCTTCGTCTCGACCGGGGGACGGCGGTCATAGGTCTCGGTGGTGACGCAGACGCGGTAGGTGGTGTCCACCCCGATGAGCAGATGACCGGGCGCGACGGCCACCAGATCGACCTCCTGCTCGTACAGCCCGTCCTGCGGCATCCCCTCCTTCTCGTACGCCTCCAGCCAGAACTCGGGCCAGACCGGCTCCTTCTCCCTGGTGGCCCGCACCGGGTCGATCAGCGGCCGATGGCGCGGCGCGCGGTCGCACATGGCCTGCGCCTCGGCCTCCCACGCCAGCATCTCGGCCTCGTCGTCGGCGGCTGCCTTGTCGAGGTCCGCGTCGGCCTTCGGGCAGAGGTCCTGCAGGTACGCGGCTTGGTCAAGGGGCGCGACGCCGTACGCGCTTCGGAATGCCGCCGCCTCTGCGAGGTCGCCTCGGGTGTAGACGTCGCAGAGCCGCCGCCCGTACGCGATCAGGCGGTCGTCGGGCATGTACTTGCCGAACGGCGGCTCCTCGCTGCCCCGCACCCCACAGACAAACCGCATCTCACCCGCACCCACACCAGAACCCCAGCCTGGATCGACGCCCGCGCCCGCGTCCGTGCCTGTGCCTGTGCCCGCGTCCGTGCCTGTGCTCGCCTCCGCGCCCGCGTCCGAGTTCGTGCGCGCGTCCGAGTTCGTGCCTGTGCCCGAGTCGGCGCTGGCGCCCGCGTCCGAGTTGGGGTTCAAGCCCGATTCTGCGCTGGAGCCCCCGCCTGAGCCCTCATCGAAGTTCATGTCGTCGCAGTCGCTCGCCGTGGTGAACCGGCCGGGCTGCTGGTCCGACACAGGCACGAACGCCACCACCGCCACCGTGACGACGCTCGCCACCACCGTCCGGTACGGGCGACGCATGCGACCGCCGCCGTACGCGAGAAGCAGCAGCAGAGCGGAGACCGTGAAGGCGGCGCTGTACCAGAGCGGCGAGATGCCAATCCCACCCGCCAGCATCGCGTTGAACAGCAGCGGAACACCCTCGTCGTGACGTAACGGAGGGCTCTCGAAGGGGCGGACGAGGCCGACGACCCCATTCTCGTAGTCGGGGACGACGGCGTTCGTATCGGGGAAAATCGCGGCCTGGAACGCGGACTCGAAAGCTTGGAACGCCCGCTCTCCCTCGTTCCACGTCGTCGCCCCGCTCACCACCCCGGCCACCGCCGCGAGCAGCAACAGCCCCACCGAGCCCAGCACGAGCCGCCGCGTCCGCAGCAGCACGGCCGCCAGCACCAGCCCCGAGGCGCCGCCGACGCCGGCGAGGAGGTCGAGCGAGAGCCAGAGCGGCCGCACGAACCACCCGTTCTCGGCGAACCAGGACGCGATCGCCCCGCGCGGCCCGACCCACGTGAACACCCCGTTGACGCAGTTGACCGCGGCGGGCACCAGCGGCACTACCACGGCCACCCCCTGCACCGGCCACCACCGCAACGGACGCTTGGCTGCGGTGCCCATCGCGCCCTCGGACCGGGCGCCCATCACGCCCTTAATGCTGCGCCTGTCGCGCCTTCGGGCATTGCGCCTGTTGCGTCCTCGGGCGGGGCGCTTGTCGTGTCTTCGGCCCGAGCGCCCACCGCTTCCTCGGGTGGGGCGCCTGTCGTGTCTTCGGCCCGAGCGCCCACCGCTTCCTCGGGCGGAGCGCCTGTCGCGCCTTCGGGCATTGCGCCTGTTGCGTCCTCGGGCGGGACGCCTGTCGCGCTTCCGGACCGAGCGCCCATCGCGAGCTTGGGTGCGCGGCCGGTCTCCCGGGCGGACCGGCCGAGCCACACCACCATGAACACGTCGATGAGCAGCGCGGACCCCTCGAACCAGACGAAGGACCGGATGAAGAGGAAGTCGAGCTGCGGCGTGAGCACCGGCCCGGCGGCGGCCACCGCTCCGGCCCACAGCGTGCCCCGCCGCCATCGGCCGTCCTTCGCCTGCGTCACCAGCGTCAGCGCGATCCAGATCAGCCAGGACGCCGCGCTCACCGGCGGGGCGCCGTAGAGAACGGTGCCGTCGATCCCGGGCAGCACCTGGGCCAGCACCCCGACCGGCTCCAGCAATCCCATGGCGAGGGCGACCAGCCGCAACCCCAGGGCCACCGTGCGCGTGACCCGGAAGAACAGCACTACGGCGGCGGCTTGGACGAGTACCTCGGGCAGTTCCACCCACGGGAGGCGGTCGGCGAACACGCCCAACATCCAGACGTACAGCACGATCCGCAGCAGCCGCTCGTCCCAGCCCAGATTCCTGCCGCCGTCGCCTTTGCCCGGCTGCCTCTCGCCGTTGTCCCGGGCTGGCTCGCTCCCGTCGTTGTTCTTGCCCGGGTTCCTCCCGCTGCCGTGCTTGCCCGGGTTCCTCCCGTCGTCATCCCTGCCTGGCTTCTTCGCGTCGTCGTCCTTTCCGGGGTTCCTGCCGCTGTCGTCCTCGCCCGAGTTCATCCCCTCGGCGGCCCTATGCAGGTTTCTCCCGTCGTCGTCTCTGCGCGGTTTCCTCTCGCCGTCGTGCCGCTTCGGCAGGATCTGCCACAGCGCCCACACCTGCGCCAGGCCCACCAGGACGAGCATCACGAGGTGGTCCGTGGCCACCTCGCCAGGCTCCCCGGTGAACCTCGCGTGGACGAACAATATGGACAGCCGGGGATCACCGGTCACGAAGGCGATGACGCCGGAGGCGGCGACCAGCACCGCGAGGACGGCCACCACCATCAGGCCAATGCGGTAGCGAAGCACGGGTGCTTCCTCGGGGGGCGAAGGGACGAAGCGCCCAACCCTAACGGTGGGGCCACCCCGAAGTCGATCACGCAGGCTCATCGCGCGACGCCGATCATGCGCTGGCTCGTCCTCCGAGATCGGTCGCGTCGGCTCGCCCCTGAGGCTGGCCCCGTTGGCTCGCGCTTGTGGTTGGTCGCGTCGGCTCGCCTCTGAGGTCGGCGCCGCTGGCCCGTTCCCTGAGGTCGGCCGCGTTGGGTCGTCCTCTGGAGGAGGTCATGCTGGCTCATCGCCTTCCACCAGCGTGGGCCGTGCCCGCTGTGGTGTCAGGTTGGTTCGGCCGGTCAGCCAGTCGGCGAGTTGGTCGCGTTCGATGAGGATGAGTGGTTGGCGGGCGTTGAGGGCTTCGGTGCGGGCCTGTCGGGTGAGGTGGCCTGACGTGACGAGAACGCCCGTGTGCCCGTCGAAGGCGTTGGCCAGTGCCCCCAGGAAGTTGCGCACGTCGGGGGCGCCGACGGTGCGGCTGTAGCGCTTGCACTGGACGGCGTACGGGGTGCCGCCGGGGGCGACGGCGGTGATGTCGACGCCGCCGTCACCGCTGCGGCCTCTTTCCCGCACCCGGCGGAAGCCGTCGGCGATCATGCGTTCGGCGATGAGGTGCTCGAATTGGGGGCCGGTCATCAGGTCGACTTTTGCCAATTCCGTGTTGGCGGCGAGGAATTGTCGGCGGTGTGCCTGAATGGCCCGATATCTTAGGAAAAAGGCTGTGCAGAAGATGGCGATCAGGATCGCGGCGGCGAGCGTGGCTCGCACTGGATTCTCCACCGTGAATTTCGCCACGAGGGCGGCCACGGTGAACGCGCACGCGAGGCCGAGCAGGGACAGCCGCTCCCGCATGCCCGACCTGCGCCGTCGCCTGGGTCGCCTGACCATCGCCGCCTCCCTTCCGAGCGTCGTTGTTGAGGGTGATTATGTACGGCGGGACCGACAGAATTGAGGCCTGGGGAATGAGGGTGAGCGACTTCCCGGTCGGCCGAACTTTCGGTGACCTTTCGATGGACATGCGGCAAACCCTCTTCTTTGGCGTGAAACGCGGCTGTTAGCGTCCGGGCATGTCAGCACCAGATCTCATCGCCGCGCTGGAACGCATCCCCGGCTGGTTCTGGCCGGCCGACCAACGCCTGTTCGAGTGGTTCCTGTCGGAGCAGGACGCCCCCGGTGACGTCCTGGAGATGGGGACGTACCTCGGCAAGAGCGCCGTGCTGATCGGCGGCCACGTACGCCGGGGTGAGAAGTTCACCGTCTGCGACCTGTTCGAGTCGGACGCCCCCGATGCCGACAACGACGCCGAGACCAGCCGGTCGTACGGCGCGCTCACCCGCCACCGGTTCGAGCAGAACTACCTCGGCGTCCACGACACCCTGCCCGAGATCGTGCACGGGCCGACGTCGATCATCCTCGACCACGTCAAGGCCGGCGCCTGCCGCTTCGTCCACGTGGACGCCTCCCACCTTTACACGCAGGTCGCGGACGACGTTCTGGCGGCGCGGACCGTGCTCAGGGCGGACGGGATCGTCGCGTTCGACGACTACCGCAGCGAGCACACGCCCGGCGTCGCGCTCGCCGTCTGGGAGGCGGTCGGCAGACTCGGGCTGGAGCCGGTCTGTGTCACCACGCACAAGCTGTACGGGACGTGGGGCGATCCGGCGCCCGTTCAGGAGCGGCTGCTTGAGTGGCTCGCCACCCGGCCCGATCTGTGGCACACGACGGACGTGCTCGGCGACCGCCACCTCGTCCGGCTCAACCAGCGCAAGAAGCCGAAGGCCGAGCGGCCCCAGAGTGACCTCGACCGGCTCACCGCCGAACTGCGGCGTACGACGGCTGAGTTGAAGAAGGTCACTGCGGAGTCGCAGCAGGCCGTGCAGGCGTTGAGGAAGGCGACCAAGGAGGTCAGCGTGCTGGGACCGGTGGCACACCGCGCCGCCGGCTGGCTCCGCCGCCGCTCCACCCCGGCCAAGTAGGCAACGCGCGCCTGACGTTTAGTGATGCGCTCACGCCAGGTGGACGCGTGCTTGCCAAGCAACGCACGCCGCCGAGTGAGACGCCTTCGCTCAGCAAGGCGGCCTCGCGAGTAAGGCGCCTCGCCATGTAACGCGCCCGACGGTAAGTGATGCGCTCACGCCAAGTGGACGCGTGCTCGCTAAGCAACGCACCTCCCGCCGAGTGAGGCGACTCCAGCAAGTGAGGCGCCCGCACCGGGTAACGCGTCTCCGAGGGCGTCAGAGGAACGCGCTGACCTGCTCGGCGAACTCCTCCGGGCTGACGATCCGCACCCCTAACGTCTCGGCCTTGGCCCGCTTCGAGCCCGCCTTCTCCCCGGCCACCAGCATCGACGTCTTCGCGGAGACGCTGGAGGACGACTTGCCGCCGGCACGCTCGATCAGCTCGTTGACCTCGTTGCGCGTCAGCGCCGCCAGCGGCCCCGTCATGGTGCCGGTCACGACCACTGACATCGAGGCCAAAGGCAGGCTCTCGACCTCGGCCGTCTTGGGGTCGTCGGTGGGCGGGGTGGCGCCGGGCTCGGTCATGTTCACCCCGGCGCGTACCAGCTTGTCGATCAGCGGGGCGAGCTCGGCCAGCTCCTCCACCACGACCGGCGCCTTCTCCGGGCCGATGCCCTCCACCTGCTGGATGGCTTCGGCGTCGGCGGCGCGGACGGCGTCCATGGTGGCGAAGTGGCGGGCGATGCGGCGGCTCATGGAGCGGCCGGTGCCGCGCACGCCGAGCGCCGCGAACACCCTGCTCAGGGGCCGCGTCTTGGCTCGCTCGATGGCGGCCAGGAGGTTGTCGGTGCTGGTCTCGCCCATGCGCTCCAGGCCCAGGAGCTGCTCGCGGGTCAGGAAGAACAGGTCGGCGAAGTCGGCGATCAGGCCGGTTGCGAGCATCTGCCGGATGCGGTTCTCCGCCAGGCCCTCGATGTCGAGCGTGTCGCGGCCGACCGCGTAGATGATGGAGACGATCGCCTGGCATTCGCGACCGCGCACGCACCGCCACCGCTCCTGCGAGCGGTCGATGGCGTCTCCGCAGGTCGGGCAGACCTCGGGGATGGGGATCGGCCGCTCCTCGCCGGTACGCAGGTGCACCACCGGCGCCTCGACCCTGGGGATGACGTCGCCCGCCTTGTAGACGGTGACGCTGTCACCCAGCATCAGGCCGCGCCGGGTGATGTCGGCGACGTTGTGCAGGGTGGCGTAGGTGACGATGCTGCCGTCGAGCTCCACGGGCTCCAGCACGGCGCGGGGTGCGATGACGCCGGTGCGGCCGGTGTTCCACGTCACGTCGAGCAGCTTGGTGATCTTCTCGGTGGCGGGCAGCTTGTACGCCACCGCCCACCGTGGCGCCCGCGAGCTGAAGCCCGCCGTGGCCTGATCACCGGCCAGATCGCACTTGATCACGATGCCGTCGATCCCGAACGGCAGCTCGGCCCGCGCCGCGGCGATCTCGCCGACGCGCTCCTGCACCTGGTCGAGCGTCTCGGCCACGATGCCGGCCACCGGGGTGGCGGCCGTGGTCTGCACGCCCTGCGCGGCCACCCACTCCATGATCTCGCTGTGCGGCAGCTCGCGCAGGCGCACCGCCAGGTCGGACTCGTCGCCGGGCGCGGGCAGGGCGCCGTAGCCGAAGAACGTCAGCTCGCACACGTAGGGCCGGTCCTGGGCGCGCAGCGTGCCCGCGGCGGCGCTGCGCGGGTTGGCGAACGTGGTGCCGTCGTGCGCCTGCCGCTTGGCGCACGCCTCCTCGAACTGGGACGTCGTCATCATGACCTCGCCGCGCAGCTCCACCGTCACGGCGTCGGCGAGCCGCTCGGGCAGGCCGACGACGGTGCCGATGGCGTGCGAGACGTCCTCACCGGCGGTGCCGTCGCCGCGCGTGACGAGCTGCGCCAGGCGGCCGTGCCGGTAGCGGGCCGAGATCGCCAGCCCGTCGAGCTTGGGCTCCACGCTCCACACCGTCACCGGACGCCCGAGCCTGCGCTCCACCCCCGCCGCCCAGTCGGCGAGCTGCTCGGCGCCGAACACGTTGTCGAGGCTCAGCATGGGCACCGTGTGCGGCACGTCGCCCACGACCGCCCCGCCCGCCACCTTCCCGGTGGGCGAGGACGGCAGCACCGACTCGGGGTGCTCCTCCTCGTACGCCTGGATGCCGCGGACCAGCCGGTCGTAGGCGTCGTCGTCGAGCGTCGAGGTGCCGTCGGCGTAGTAGGCCGCGGAGGAGTCGACGGCGAGCTGGACGGCCTCGGCGTAGGCCGTGTCGTCGGCCAGGGTGGTGACGGGGGGTGTCTCGGTCATGGGTTCATCATGGCTGGTCGCACTGACAATTCAGCCGGTGGTTCCGAACGGGTTGTCGATCGCGTACCGCCAGCGGCCGTCCTCGCCGCGCCGGGCGACGTCCGTGGCGGTGCCCTCGATGCGGACCTGCTCGCCCGCGCGGGTCGTGCCCTCGATCGTCCAGTCCACGATCAGCAGCGCGAGGTCGCCCGTCGTGTAGACGTGCCGGGGTCGTACGGTGATCGGCACCCCGAGACGCATGAACACCACGTTGGCGGCGTGCGCCTCGGCGCCGGTCAAGGGGCGGCCCGGGTCGGGAACGAACACCGCCCCGCCCTCGTACACCTCGGCCACCGCCGCCGGATCGCCGCTGTTGAAGCGTTCGGCGAACACGGCGGGCACGTCCTGCGGGCGCTCGGCAAGCTCACGCATCGTTCATCACTCCCTCTGAGCAGGTAGAAACGAGACACGGCAACGCTAGGAGGCTCCTCAGTGGCTCACCAAACGGTTGGTCACGTCGTCCGGCCGGGGCTGCCGGACGACCCCCGGGCGGACGTCGCCGCGCCCACCCCGTCCTGCCCGGTGGAGGTCACGCTCGCCGCGCTGCGCGGCCGGTGGACGACGCTGGTGGTGCGCGAGCTGCTGCGCGGCGAGCGTACGTTCACCGAGCTTGCGCAGGCGCTGCCCGCGCTGTCGGACAAGGTGCTGGCGGATCGGCTGGCGCAGCTCGCGAGGAGCGGGGTGCTCGTCCGGGACCGCCGTCCCGGCTTCCCGCCGCGCACCTCCTACCGGCTGACCCCGCAGGGCCACCGCCTCGGGCCGGTGCTCCAGGCGCTGTGGGACTGGGGAGCTGAGGGGTGACGTGATCCGGCGCGATGGGCCTGAGGGCTGAGGGGTGACGTGATCCGGGCGCGACTGAGGGCTGAGGGATGACGTGATCCGGGCGCGATGAGACTGAGGGGCCGAGGAGCTGACAGCGCCCGGCAGCCGCTGACAGCGATCCGGCAGCGCCGCCTGGCACGGTCTGCCGCATGAACGACAACACGGACGTACTCATCGTCGGCGCCGGCCCCACCGGCCTCACCCTCGCCGTGGACCTGGCGCGCCGCGGCGTCACCTGCCGCATCGTCGAGCAGGCGCCGGAGCCCTCCGGAGGCTCCAAGGGCAAGGGGCTGCAGCCCCGTACGCAGGAGGTCTTCGACGACCTCGGGGTGATCGCGCCGATCCTGGCCGCGGCCACGCCGTACCCGCCGCTGCGGGTCAGGATCGGCAGGGTGCCGATCTGGCAGGCGCGCATGCACAAGCGGGCCGCCGCGACGGACGCGGTGCCGTACCCGACCGTGCTGATGCACCCGCAGTGGCGCACCGAGGCGGTGCTGCGCGAGCGGCTGGCGGAGCTGGGCGGGAAGGTGGAGCAGGGGGTCGCGCTGACGGCGTTCGAACAGGACACGCACGGGGTGACCACGAGGCTGAGCTCCGAAAGAGCGGGGCTGGGCTCCGGGAGAGCGCGGCTGGGCTCCGAGAAAGTGGGGGAGAGCGTGGTGCGGGCGCGTTACCTGGTCGCAGCGGACGGCGGCAGGAGCACCGTACGCAAGGCGCTGGCCATCCCCTTCACCGGCGAGACCCGCGACGAGCAGCGCAGCGCCCTGGCCGACGTCCGCGTGGAAGGGCTGGACAGGGACCACATCCACGTCTGGGTACGCCCAGGCAAGGGCATGGTGGCGCTCTACCCGATGGCGGGCACCGACACGTTCCAGCTCCTCGCCTCCCTGCGGCCCGGAGCAGAGCCGGAGCGGACGCTGGCCTGGTACCAGCGGCTGTTCGCCGAGCGGTCGATGCTGCGCGGCGTGCGGCTGACGGAGCTGCTGTGGTCCTCGCTCTACCGGGTCAACATCCGGCTCGCCGACCGCTACCGTTCCGGCCGCGTGTTCCTGGCGGGCGACGCCGCGCACGTGCATCCGCCGGCGGGCGGCCAGGGACTCAACACCGGCGTGCAGGACGCCTACAACCTGGGCTGGAAGCTGGCCAGGGTGCTGGCGGGCGCGCCGGAGGCGCTGCTGGACACCTACGAGGAGGAGCGCAGGCCGATCGCCGCCGGCGTGCTCGGCCTCAGCGCGGGCCTGCACGACAAGAAGTCGGTCAAGCGGGACGAGGAGACCTACCAGCTCTCGCTGAGCTACCGGGGTGGGTCCCTGGCCAGGAGTGGCGGGGAGCGGGTGCCTGACGGGCCGGTCGAGCTGGCGGACGGGCGGCGGGCGCGCATGTTCGACCTGCTGCGGGGGCCGCACTTCACGCTGCTGTCCCCTGATCCGGCGCCCCGCGTCCCGAAAAGGGGGCCGGAGGTGCGCGCGTACGTGCCCGCGCAGCCGCGCGACAAGGCGAGGCACACGCTGATCAGGCCGGACGGTTACGTCGGCATCGCCACCTCCTCGCCCGAGGAACTGGCCGCCTACCTGGCCATGGTGTGATCCGCCTCAGTCGCCGTTCACCAGCCGCGCAGGGAACCCGCCGGTCGCGATGGGCCCCCACCGGTCGATGTGGATGCGGATCAGCGACTTGTCCTGGCGGCGCATGGCCTCGCGGTACTCGTCCCAGTCGGGGTGCTCACCGGCGATGCACCGGTAGTACTCGACCAGCCCTTCCAGCGCCTCCGGCATGTCGAGCACCTCGGCGCGCCCGTCCACCTGCACCCACGGCCCGTTCCAGTCGTCGGACAGCACGCAGATCGACACCCGGTCGTCGCGGCGGGCGTTGACGGCCTTCGCACGGTCGGGATAGGTGGAGACGACGATCGTGTCGCGAGCGTCCACGCCGCAGGAGACGGGGGAGAGCTGGGGGCGTCCGTCCGCGCGGGTGGTGGACAGCAGGCCGTGGTGCCGGGGGCGCAGGAAGTCGAGCAGGCCGGGCAGCTCGACCCGACGTGCGGTGGCGATGTTGGGTGCCATCTCGATGGGCCTTCCGATAGGTCGTACTCGAAAGTCGATCCTTTCAGACCGGGCGAAACAAGGGCGCAACAGCCGTACTCGATGATCGGGGGTCACGAGCGAGTCGTTGTGAGGAGCCCCCATGAAGACCCCGGCCGACGTACGGAACGCCCTGATCACCAGACTCGGACGCCGGAGCTTCCTGCGCGTCGCGGCGGCCCTCGGCGCGGGCGCGGGCGCCACCTCGGTGGCGGCGAGCCCGGCGGCGGCCCAGCCTCGCGAGATCCTCCAGCCGGGCAAGGGCCCGATCCACGGCAAGCACTACCTCCGCTCCACCGCCGACCAGATCAGATGGGGCTACGTGCCGTCCACGACCAGCGAGCCCGTGCTGCGGATGCGGTCGGGTGAGACGGTCACCGTCGACTCGGTCTCCCACGAGGGCATCCTGGAGGACCAGGGCCGCGACCCCGTCGCCTACTTCGGCGGCCACGGCGTCCGCCGCGCCGACGTGCTCCAGGACGCCGTCGCGATCGCCCGCGACTACTCCCGCACCCCGCGCAGCTTCGACGTGGACGGCCCGCACGTCGTGACGGGCCCGATCCACGTGGACGGCGCGCGCCCCGGCGACGTGCTCAAGGTCGAGATGCTGTCGTTGCTGCCGCGCGTCCCGTACGGGGTGATCTCCAGCCGCCACGGCAAGGGCGCGCTGGCCAGGGCGGCGTCCGGTGCCGCACCCGACGGCATCACCGTGGACGAGGTCATGCCGCCCGTGTCCACCGACGGCCGCCCCACCGGCGATCCGACGAAGTACGGGAACGTGTCCGTGTTCACCCCGGTGCGCCGGGGCCGCGGCGTGCTCAAGGGCGGGCGGAAGGAGGCGACGTTCCCGCTGCGGCCGTTCATGGGGATCATGGGCGTCGCGTTCGCCTCCGCCGGCCGGATGACCGACCCGGCGCTCAACTCCATCCCGCCGACCCTCGGCGGCGGCAAC
Source organism: Nonomuraea monospora (assembly GCF_039531895.1). Taxonomy (NCBI): domain Bacteria; kingdom Bacillati; phylum Actinomycetota; class Actinomycetes; order Streptosporangiales; family Streptosporangiaceae; genus Nonomuraea; species Nonomuraea monospora. Next base: position 77,678 of record NZ_BAAAQX010000013.1, on the reverse strand, counting down.
ATCGACATCCACCACCTCGGCGTGGGCGCCACCTTCTACCTGCCGGTGTTCGCGGAGGGCGCGCTGTTCTACACCGGCGACCCGCACCACGCGATGGGCGGCGGCGAGGTGGCGCTGACCGCGATGGAGGGCTCCCTGCGTGCCACCTTCCGCCTCACCGTCTGCAGGGCGGGCTCGTCCGACGCGCCGTCGGTGGCCTTCCACTACCCGTTCGCGGAGACGCGCGACGCGTGGCTGCCGATCGGCCTGTCCGACCCCGACGGCTCCCAGGGCGGCCAGGTGAACGACCTGGACGTGGCGATGCGCCGCGCGGTCGTCAACGCCCTCGACTTCCTGGAGCACGACCAGGGGATGGAGCGGGCCGTGGCCTACGCGTACCTGTCGGCCGCGACGAACTTCGAGGTGTCGCAGGTGGTCGACAGGACGACGGGCGTGCACGGCGTCATCCTGAAGGAACACTTCGACGACTAGCGCCGAAATTCCCGTGTTCTGAAATTTCGGCCGTTGACCGCCCTGTGAGCCGCGCCGACGATCGGGCTGACGTCTCAACCAGGGAGCGGTTGGCGATGAAAGCCGTACGTCTGCACGAGTACACCAGGCGTCCCGTCGTGGAGGACGTCCCGGAACCCAGGGTGAGCGACCCGCTGGACGTGCTGGTCGAGATCGGCGGCGCCGGGCTGTGCCGTACGGACCTGCACATCGTCGAGGGGCAGTGGGCGCGCAAGACCGGGGTGGGCCTGCCGTACACGATCGGGCACGAGAACGCGGGCTGGGTGCGGGAGGTCGGCGCGGCCGTGACGAACGTGCGGCCGGGCGACGCGGTGATCGTGCATCCGCTGGTCACGTGCGGGCTGTGCCGGGCGTGCCGGGGCGGGGACGACGTGCACTGCGCCGCCGCGCGGTTCCCCGGCATCGACTCCGACGGCGGCATGGCGGAGCTGCTGCTCACGTCCGCGCGTTCGGTGGTGCGGCTGAGCCCGTCACTGCATCCGGCCGAGGTGGCGGCGCTGGCCGACGCGGGGCTGACGGCCTATCACGCGGTGCGCAAGGCGCAGCCGCTGCTGTACCCGGGCACGAGCGTGGCGGTGATCGGTGCGGGCGGGCTCGGCCACATCGGCGTGCAGTGCCTGGCCGCGATGACGCCCGCCGAGATCATCGTGGTGGACCGGTCGGCGGAGGCGCTCAAGCTCGCCGAGGGCCTCGGCGCCACGCACACCGTGCCCGCCGACGGCAGGCAGGTGGAGTCGGTCATCGAGCTGACCGGCGGTCTGGGCGCGCACGTGGTGCTGGACTTCGTCGGCGAGGACGGCGCGGAGCGGGAGGGCGTGGCGATGCTGCGCCGCGCGGGCTCCTACTTCGTCATCGGGTACGGCGGCAGCGTCCAGATCCCCACCATCGACATCATCTCCACCGAGATCAACGTCATCGGGAACCTCGTCGGCTCCTACAACGACCTGGACGAGCTGATGGCCTTGGCCGCCAGGGGCAAGGTGCGCCTGCACACCAGGACGTACCCCATGGACGCCGTCAACGACGCCATGGACGACCTGGACGGCGGGCGGCTGCGGGGCCGCGGGATCCTGGTGCCGTCGAGGAGCTGACCATGTACGAGAAGGACGGCGAGCGGTACTTCGTCGTGGACGGGCACGTGCACTTCTGGGACGGCCGCCCGTCGAACCAGGCCAACCGCTACGGCACCGGCTTCATCAACTGCTTCTACGACTACCACCGCAACCTGTCGCCCGAGTCGGAGGTGTGGTCGCTGGAGGAGTTCTGGCAGCAGAGCCAGGAGCGGGTCCTGCACGACCTGTTCCAGATCGGCCACGTGGATCGGGCGATCTTCCAGCCCACCTACCTCACGGACTTCTTCGTCAACGGCTTCAACACCACCGAGCAGGATGGGGCGTTCGCCGAGAAGTACCCGGACAAGTTCATCGTCAACGGCGCGTGGGACCCGCGCGACGGCGAGGCCGGGCTCGACGACCTGGAGGAGCTGGCCGAGCGGTGGAGCCTGCGCGGCGTCAAGCTCTACACCGCCGAGTGGAAGGGCGCCTCGAAGGGCTGGAAGCTTAGCGACCCGTGGGCCTACCGGTATCTGGACAAGTGCCAGGAGCTGGGCATCCGCAACATCCACGTGCACAAGGGGCCGACCATCTGGCCGCTCAACAGGGACGCGTTCGACGTGGCCGACGTGGACGAGGCCGCGACCGCCTTCCCCGGGCTGCGCTTCATCGTGGAGCACTGCGGGCTGCCCCGGCTGGAGGACTTCTGCTGGATCGCCGCGCAGGAGCCCAACGTGTACGCCGGGCTGGCGGTGGCGATGCCGTTCATCCACTCCAGGCCGCGCTACTTCGCGCAGATCCTGGGCGAGCTGCTGTACTGGGTCGGCGAGGACCGCATCACGTTCGCCAGCGACTACGCCATCTGGACCCCCAAGTGGCTGATCGAGCGGTTCGTGGACTTCCAGATCCCGGACGACCTGCGCGAGGAGTACGGCGAGCTGACGCCGGAGGTGAAGCGGAAGATCCTCGGCCTGAACCTGGCCGGGCTCTACGACCTCCCGGTGCCCGCGTGAACGCGCTCGGGGCCGGGCCGGAGCCGCACGAGCTGTGGGCCGCGCTGGCCACCGTGCGGGACCCCGAGCTGGACGAGCCGATCACGGAGCTGGGGTTCGTCGGGTCGGCGGAGCTGCGCGACGGGCACGCGTCGGTGCGGCTGCGGCTGCCGACGTACTTCTGCGCGCCGAACTTCGCCTACCTGATGGTGGCGGACGCGCTCGACGCCGTACGGGCGGCGCCCGGCGTGACGTCGGCGGAGGTGCGGCTGGTCGACCACTTCGCGGCCGAGGAGATCAACGCGGGGGCGGCGCTGGGCGGCGGGTTCGCGGGCGCCTTTCCCGGTGAGGCGTCGGGGGAGCTGGACGGGCTGCGGCTGACGTTCCGGCGCAAGGCGTACCTGGCGGGGCTGGATCGGGTGGTGCGGCGGTGGGGCAGGCTCGCGCGGCTGGGGGAGGTGCCGGACGGGCCCGAGCTGGCCGGGCTGGTGCGCCGCCGGGCCGAGCTCGGGCTGGACTGCTCGCCCGGCTCGCCGCTGCTGCTCGACGAGCGCGGGCGGCCGATCCCGGAGGAGGAGGCGGAGCGGCGGCTGCGGTTCGCCAGGACGGTGCGGGTCAGCATCGAGGGCAACGCGGGCCTGTGCCGCGGCCTGCTCCGCACCCGGTACGGGGACTGATCACAGCTCGGTCAGCCCGAGCCCGACCAGGACGAGCGCGACCGCGGACGCCACGGCGCGCAGCGTGTTGAAGGCGGTCCACCTGGGCGAGTAGTCCTTGAACGGCATGGTGCCCGCGTCCAGCGCGTTGTTCATCGGCACGTTGACCGCCACCGTGACGAGGAACGAGCCGGCGAAGCTCACCCCGGCTGCGGCGAAGAACCACAGGGCGGCCCGCCCGTCCGCGAGGAACCCGGCCACCAGCGCGGCCAGCGGCGAGCCGAGGAAGACGAGGTAGAGCCAGGGGTTGAGGATCTTCCTGTTGATGCTCCGCATCGCCGCCTCGGCCTGGGCGGGGTCGGTGGCGTTCAGCCCCGGCATGACCGACATGGAGAAGGTGTAGAACAGGCCCGTCAGGGCGCCGTGCAGCACGAGGGTGATCAGAGCGAGTAGCAGCATGGTCACATCGTGCCGCCCTTCTCCTGAGACGGTCCATGGCGGACGGTCTCACCTCCATACGCGAGCGTCTCGCGCTCTGGCCTCCAACGCACTGCGGTAGGCAGACTTAAGTAACAAAAGGGAGGAAGCGCGCAGTGCTACCCGAATGGCTGGAAAACGAGCTGGACACGGTTCCGGACTTCGAGGCCTTCGCGGGCGTCGACGAGCTGGAGAACCTCCTGGAGACGCTCGCGTCGCAGTTCCCCGACGTCACCGAACTGCGCGAGGTCGGCCGGTCCAGGCAGGGCAGCCGCCTGCTGTGCCTGACCGTCGGCCCGCCCGGCGGCGCCGAGGCGCTGGTGTTCGGCCTGCCGCACCCCAACGAGCCGATCGGCGGGCTCACCGCCGTCCACCTCGCCCGACGGCTGTGCGCCGACGCCGGGCTGCGCGCCCGCCTCGGCCACCGCTGGCACGTCATCGCCTGCATCGACCCCGACGGGCTCCGGCTGAACGAGGGCTGGCTGCGCGGGCCGTTCACCCGCGAGCACTACGCGCGCCACTTCTACCGCCCGGCGGGCGGCGACCAGATCGAGTGGACGTTCCCGCTCGCCTACAAGGACGCCTACTTCGACACGCCGCTGCCCGAGACGCGGGCCCTGATGAGCCTCATCGACGAGCACCGGCCCGCGCTGGTCTGCTCCCTGCACAACAGCGAGCTGGGCGGCGTCTACTACTACGTCAGCAGGCCCGAGCGGGCCCTGTTCCCCGTCCTGCGCGAGGTGCCGGAACGGCTCGGCCTGCCCCTGCACCGCGGCGAGCCCGAGGCGCCGCACATCGTCCGCTACGACGACGGCGTCTTCCACGTCGGGTCGATCAGGCGCGCCTACGACCGCATGATGGAGCAGGGGCAGCAGTGGAACGGCGACTCCGGCGACAACACCGCCTCCTACGCCGGCCGGCACGGCGCGCTCACGCTGATCAGCGAGCTGCCGTACTGGAAGGACCCGACGGCCGGCGACGACACCCCGACCGCCACCTCGTACGCGGACGCGCTCATGGCCAAGGCCGAGGCCGTCGCCGAGTTGGCCGGGCTGCTGGAACGCGCGCTCGACGCCGTACAGGACGACCTGGTCGCGCCCGGCTCGCCGTACTGGCGGGCCACCCGCTTCTTCACCCCCGTCATGCGCGGTGCGGCGCGGAGCACGGCGGAGCGCAGCCGCCTGCCCGAGTCCGGCAGGCCCGCCACGGTCGCCGAGGTCAGCTCGCTGACCGGCGACGGGCACAGCTTCAGGCTGCGGTACGGCGGCATCCTGCTGCGGGGGCTGGACGCCGAACTGGCCGCGGGCAACCGGGCCGCCTCGATCGGGCGCACGCGGGAGGCGGTCGCCGCGGCGTACGAGCGGTGGCTGGCCACCGACGCGGCCGCCGCGCACGAGGTCATCCCGATCAGATCGCTCGTCGCCACCCAGTACGCGGCCACGATCGCCGCCGCCGCCCACCTGAGGGGCAACCTGTAGCCGGGGCTTGCCAAGCGAACCCGATCAGGAGACCGTGACGGGGTGCGCGACATCCCCGGACCCCCTCCCCAGCCGGACAGCGGGCTGAGCGCCATCACGGCCGCAGGCGGCCTGCACGCCTACCAGCTCGACCTGCACGAACGCTACGGCCCGCTGGTGCGCTTCCAGCTCCCTGGCGCCCCGTCGGCCGTCTCGGTGGCCGACCCCGTGCTCCTGGAGGCCACGGCCGCCGTCAACAAGCGGCCCGACGAGCTGTTCGCGTTCCTGGCCCCGCTGTGCGAGGCGGGCAACCTCCAGACGCTGCCCGCCGACGAGCACGTCCCGTTTCGCCGCGCCCTGCTGTCGGTGCTGGCCGGGCGCCGCTCCCACGAGACGCACTTCCCCGCCTTCACCGCCCTGGCCACGGAGCTGGCCGACCGCTGGGAGGCCATGGGGGAGGTGGCGCTGCAGCAGGACCTGAGCGCGCTGTCGCTGCGGATGATCTGCCGGTACGCGCTCGGCGGCGACCTCGACGACCCCGCCCGCGTGGTGAGCGCGTTCGAGACCGTGCTGACCGTCTACCTGGGCCGCCTGCACGAGAGCGACGACGACCTGAGGCGGGCTGAGCAGGCGCTGGCCCACCTGCGCGCGGTCGTGGACGGCGTCCTGGCCACCGGCGGCAGCGACCTGGCCGCCGCCCTGGTCAAGGCCGACCTGACGGCGGCCCGCATCCGCGACACCGTCCTGATGATCATGCTGGCGGCCCACCACACCACCGGCGTGGCCGTCTCCTGGACCCTGCACCTCCTGGCCCGCCACCCGGAGGCCGCCGCGCGGGTGGCCGCCGAGCTGGACGACGTCCTGGGCGACCGGGCCGTCCCGTCCTACGCCGACCTCAAGCGCCTGCCGTACCTGGAGATGGCGCTCAAGGAGGCCATGCGCCTCTACCCGCCCGGCCCGTACGGCGCCCGCGAGACCACCGAGGACCTCACCCTCGGCGGCCACCGCATCCCGGCGGGCACCACGATCTTCTACCCCTTCTGGGCCGTCCACCTCAACCCCTCCTACTGGCCGGACCCGCACGCGTTCCTCCCCGACCGGTTCACCTCCGCCGCCTCTGCGGGCCGTCCCCGGTACGCCTACGTCCCCTTCGGGCTGGGGCCGCGCAGTTGCGAGGGGGCGAGCCTGGCCATGGTGGAGGCCGAGCTGGTGCTGGCCGTTCTGCTCAAGCGGTTCCGGTTCGAGCCGGTGGCGGGTCATCCGGTGGTGCCGGTGGAGCGGTTCGTGCTGTGGGCGGAGGACGACATCAGGATGCGGGTGACGCGCAGGTAAGGGGATGTGGCGCCCATCACGGCCGATGTGTGGATTCCTCCACAGATGATCGCTCGCGTCGTCCGTAGTGTTCTTCTCGTCGGGACGAGCCCGGCAGCACCAAGACCCCGAAAGAAGGACCCGATCATGCGTAAGACCCTCGCGATCGCCGCCCTGGCCGGTTCGATGGCCGTCACCGGCCTGGCCCTCAGCCCGGCCGCCGCCCAGGCTTCTCCTCAGAGCGCCGCAACCGTGGTCAAGTGGGGCAAGTTCTTCTCCAGCGACCACAAGGCCTACACCTTCGGCAAGACCTGGAAGTCGGGCGGCAAGGTGTTCACGAAGTGGTACGGCGTGGACCGCCCCGGCGGCAAGAAGGGCTGGGTGTGGTTCGAGGTGTACCAGAACGGCTCCTGGCACAAGTTCAACAAGGCCTGGGACGGCAAGGTCACCGGCGCGTGGAGCGGCAAGGGGATCAAGAAGGTCTACACCTTCACCTGCTGGGCCGGCAAGTTCGACAACTGCGGCAAGAAGTACCGCATCTACTAAATCTTGAACGGGCACTGCCCGGCATCACGCACGAACGACGGGGCGGTCACGCGAAGCTGGCTGTCATGGTTGGATCATCGCTCGCCGCCCTCGTTCTGATCACCGCGTTCCCGGCTCCGGCCGTGACGCTGCAGCAGAAACTCACAGCGCTGTCCGCGCTCACCCAGCCCACCGCCCGCAGCGCCGCCGCCTGGCGCGACGCCTATGAGCACCGCTCGTCCTGGGCCCCGTACGCCTTCGACTGGTCCACGGACCTGTGCTCGGGCAGCCCCGACAAGCCGCTCGGCTACGACTTCCGGATGCCGTGCGTGCGTCACGACTTCGGCTACCGCAACTACAAGGCGATGAGCCGCTTCCCCGGCCACAAGGAGCACGTCGACCAGGCGTTCCTGTTCGACATGGGACGGGTGTGCGCCACGTACGCCGAGATCCGCAGGACCGCCTGCGACCGGCTGGCCCGCTCCTACTACCAGGCGGTGCGGCGGCTGGGAGCCTTCAGCTAGCGCTCAGCCACCACGATCATGCGGCGGCTGTCCATCGTGAACGGCCCGCCGTCTGCGCCCACGACCCGGACGTCCGTGAAGCCGGCGGCGAGCAGCCAGTCGCGCAGCTCCGGATAGGTGAACATGCGTACGAAGTACGGCACCTTCCGCTGCCGGCCGTCGCGCACGATGGTCCGCTCCACCAGGTGCCTGCTGGTGAGCAGGTCGAGTTCGTGCTGGTCGAGCACGAGGTCGCCGTTCCTTTCGATGACGCGGGACGGCTGGAAGGCGCGGACGACGGCGGAGTAGTTGTTCAGCTCCAGCGCCATCCTGCCGCCCGGCCTGAGCGCGGCGGCGGCCTGGGCGAGCACCTGCCGGTTCTCGGGGTCGCTGAAGTAGCCGAAGGCCGTGAACCAGCTCACGACCAGGTCGAAGCGTCCGGTCCAGGGCAGCCGGCGCATGTCGCCGTGCACGTACTCGACCGTGACGCCGAGGGCGCGGGCGTCCTGGCGGGCCCTGTCGAGGAACACGGGGGAGCTGTCGAGGCCCGTGACGTGGCAGCCGCGCAGCGCGAGCCGGTTGGCGATGCGCCCGTGGCCGCACGCCTGGTCCAGGATCTCCAGGCCGGGCCGCAGGTCGAGCACCTGCCAGATCAGGTCGGTCTCGGCGTCGGCGCGGGCGTCGAGGTGCTCGGCGAAGAAGTAGAGGTAGTCGTCGTCGAAGAGGCCTTCGAACTCCGGCACGGCCTCAGCCCTCTCCCTCGACGGGTGTCAGCTCGAACACCGGGTGGTGCTGCGCCTCGGCGACGAAGTCCGCCACCGGGGAGTCCTTGGTGGCGCGGAAGTACGGCCGCGTCGGGGTCGCGACGGCGATGTACAGCTTGAGCACGGGCCCGGCCTCCTGCGGCGTGGCCTCCCGCACGGTGTAGGAGCGCGAGCCGAAGCGGCGGCGCAGCGTCACCTTCGGGTCGGCGCGCACGTTGTGCACCCAGGAGACGACCCCGTAGGGCGCGACCAGCCACCGCTTGCCGTCGTGCTCGACGACGGTCACCGGGTTGGTGCGGGGCCGCCCCGTCTTACGGCCGCGGGTGGTCAGCAGGTAGGAGCCGGGCACCAGGCCCGCCCGGATGAACACGCTGATGACCGCGTCGCCCGCGCGGCGGCCACGGCTCGATCGGAACCGGCGGGGCGGCTGGTCGGGGGTCGCGTCGGCCATGTGCCGCACCTCTCGTCGGTCGCTGCGGGGGCCAATCCTCTACCAGCCTATGCGCGGCAAGAAGATTGAAAGCGAAGAACGTTCTCCGGCAAGTCATCTGAAATCGATCGACCGCACAGTATGGCCATCCCCCAGTTGAGAGGACGGCCCCCGATGGCGATCGTTCGAACCCTTGCAGGCCTGACCCTGGCGGCCACCGCCGCCCTCGCCCTCACCGCCCAGGCCGCCAACGCGGCGAGCGACACGTGGGGCCCTTACCACGCTCCCGGCAAGGCGGCCAAGGCCGCGGGCACGCTGACCGCCACGGGCGAGGACCACGCCGACCTGCCGACCGCCGACGTGGTGCGCGTCTCCGGCAAGATCCAGGACAACACCCGCGGCGCGGCCTGCGGCTGGGCGGTCTTCCGCATCACCTACCGCTCCGGGAACGAGCTGCCGAACCGGGAGCACTGGGCCCGCGACTGCTCCTACGGCACCCCGAAGAAGTTCTCCTTCAAGTACCGCGACGTCTACCAGGTCGAGCTGAAGGTCTGCGCGGAGGCCAAGGCCGCCAAGCCGTCGCTCAACTGCCTGTACGCGGGCACCTGGAAGACCCTCTACCTGTCGAAGTAGGGGGGCGACCGCACGCTGAAGATCATGTACGGTGAGCCCCAGCGTATCCGCCGAACGGCCTGGAGCTCGCCGTGCCGCACTTGTCCCGCCGCCAGGTTCTCTCCCTCATCCCCGCCACCGGCCTGCTCGCCGCCACCGCCTCCCCGTCGCGCGCCGCGGCGGTGGACCACGCGAGACTGCTCGCCAACACCCTCGCCATCTTCGCCGGCACCCCCGAGGTCAACGCCCGTCCCGAGGTGGCGGGCAAGCTCGCCGCCATCCTCGCCGCCGCCAGGCAGCGGCTGACGGCCATGGACCAGGCGGGCGACGGCGAGCTGTTCGCCGGCCTGCGGCTCGGCGCCGACGACGCCAACCTCCGCCTCGCCTACCAGTACCTGTACGAGATAGCGCTCGCCACCCGCGCCCCCGGCAGCGCCCTCCTGGACGACGCCACCGCGCAGCAGCGCGTCGCCGACGGCCTGCGGTGGCTGCACGAGCGCTACTTCGGCGACCAGTCGGCCGGCTACTACGGCAACTGGCACAACTGGGAGATCGGCATCCCCACCCACGTGAGCAGGACGCTGGTCCTGCTCCCCGAAGGGTTACGCGGCGACCTGACCGCGACGTACCTCACCTCCATGGACGCCTACCTGCGCAGCGGCAAGAACGGCGACGTCGACCTCGACTCCCGCTTCCACACCGGCGCGAACCTGGCCGACATCACCGCCAACCGCATCCTGCAAGGCGCGCTCACCGCCGACGACGCCCGCGTCACCAAGGCCATCGCCGACCAGGCCACCGTCTTCGCCACCATCGACCCGTACCGGCTCCAGCACGGCGTCACCGACGGCTACTACCGCGACGGCTCCTTCATCCAGCACCATTCGGTCGCCTACACCGGCTCGTACGGCCGCATCCTGCTGACCCGCGTCGTCCAGACGCTCAAGATGCTCGAAGGCGTGGCGGCGGGCGGCGCGCAGGACCTGCCCGGCGTCGTGTACCGGTGGATCGCCGACGGCTTCGCCCCGCTGATCTTCGAGGGCTGGATGATGGAGATCGTCAAGGGCCGGGCGGTCTCCCGCACCAGCAGCGGCTACACCGACATCGGCGTCGTCATCGAGGCCATCGCCGACCTGGCCGACCATGTCGAGGACGCGCTGCCGCTGCGCAAGTACCTGAAGTTCCTGCCCGCGGCCGACACGGCCTCGTTCGTCTCCCCGGTGAGCATCGCCCGCTACGCCGCCATCCGCGCCGACACCACCGTCCCGGCCGCCGACCTCAACCCCGCCGAGCGCTGCGTCGCGTTCAACGCCATGGACCGGACCGTGCACCGCCGCCCCGGCTACGCCTTCGCGCTGGCCCGCAGCTCGGAGCGGATCAGCAAGTACGAGTACATGAACGGCGAGAACCTCATGCCGTGGTTCCAGGGCGACGGCGCCTACTACCTGTACCTGGCGGGCGAGGACCAGCGGGAGGCGTTCGGCGTCGACTACTACACGGCCGTGTCGCCGTACCGGCTGGCCGGGGTCACCGCGCCGGTCGAGGAGCGGCGGACGGTCCCCGACCTGTACGGCCGCTTCTGGTACGAGAACCCGGGACACCCGCTCAACTTCACCTCCTCCTCCGAATCCCAGAACACCTACGTGTACTTCCCCCGCGCCGGCAACGCCTTCTCCGGCGGTGCCACGCTCGGCGCCTACGGCGTCGCGGGCATGGTGCAGTCGGACGACGCCGCGTACACCGCCAAGCAGGCGGGCCTCCTGCCGGACGACTTCGTCGCCTACCGCAACGCGCGCGCCACCAAGTCCTGGTTCATGTTCGACGACGAGATCGTGGTGCTCGCCGCCGGCGTCTCAGGGCAGGGCGGGCGCGACGTGGTGACCACGGTGGACAGCCGCATCGCCGCTCCCGCCGACGCGGTCACGCTCACCGGCGAGCGCTGGGACGGCCAGGCCTGGCAGCCGGGGACGTCGGCGCCGCGCTGGCTCCGCTACGCCAACGGCACCCGCGGCACCGCCGTCGGCTACGCCTTCCTCACCAGCCAGCCCGTGACGGCGGGCCTGGAGACGGTCACCCGCAGCCGCCGGGCGGTCCGCACGTCCAACCCGGACACCCCCATCACCAAGAACGTGTTCACCGCCGCCATCGGCACCTCCGCCTTCGCCTACGCCCTGGTGCCGAACGCCACCGAGGCCGACCTGCGCGCCTACCGGGGCGGACCGCTGACGGTCCTGGCCAACGACCGGCACGTCCAGGCCGTCAAGCACAAGGCGCTCGGCATCGTGGCCTGCAACGTGTTCGCCGACGGGCCGCCGCGCCCGGTCGAACGGCTGCTCGTGGACGGCCCCGCCTCGGTCCTCGTCCGGTCGGCGGGCGGGCGCACGACCGTCGCGCTGTCCGACCCCACGATGAAGCGCGAACGGGTCTCCGTCGTGGTGCACGGGGCGCGGCTCCGGCTCGACTCGGCCGACGAGGGGGTGACGGTGCGCCGCGTGCCGGGCGGCACCCTCATCCAGGCCACCACCCACCAGTCCTACGGCCGCACCTTCACAGCCACCCTCCACTGAACGCTACTTCTGGTCCGGTGTTCCTCTGGCTCTGAGCGGGAATCTGCTCAGGGTCAGGAGGTCCGCACATGCCCGTCATCGTGGGCGCCATCGCCGCCCTGCTCACGTTCATCGTGATCGGCAGCCTGCTGGCCCCGCTGGGCGCCCGGGGCGCCGTCGAGATCGCCGTCATCGCGTTCGTCGGGCTCGTCTCGGGCGTCGCGGCGGGCCTCTGGGAGGCCCGCCGCCGCCGGCCGTGAAACTGCTCAGAAAAGTGCTCATTCCGTGAGCACTTTCGGGGTTCATGATGAAGGCACAACCCCGCGAACAGGAGCAGGAAATGCTACGAGGACTCACCACCACCGCCTTCTACTCACCCGACTTCGAAGCCACCAAGCGCTGGTACACCGAGCTGTTCGGCATCCCGCCGTACATGGACACCCCGGCCTACATGGAGTGGCGCATCGGCGACTACCAGCACGAGTTCGGCGTCATCCACAGCCAGTACGCCGGCACCCCGCTCGCCATGACCCCCGACCCCGCCACCATCGGCGGCCCCGCCGGAGCCATGATCCACTGGCACGTGGACGACGTCCCGGCGACGCTCGCGCGGCTCGTCTCGATGGGCGCCAAGGAGCACGACGCGGTCCACGACCGGGGCGACGGCTTCATCACCGCCTCCGTCATCGACCCCTGGGGCAACGTCCTCGGCTTCATGTACAACCCGCACTACCTGGAGATCCTCGCCTCACTCAAGGGCACCTCATGATCCTCTTCCCGGACGCGGCCGCGTGGCGCGACTGGCTCGCCGACCACCACGGCACGGCCACCGAGGCGTGGGTGGTGCTCGCCAAGAAGGGCACCACCCAGCCGACGAGCCTGACGTACGAGCAGGCGCTGGAGGAGGCGCTGTGCTACGGCTGGATCGACGGCCTGACCCGCCGCCGCGACGCCGCCACCTACCTCCAGCGCTACACCCCGCGCCGGCCGCGCAGCGCCTGGTCGGCGCGGAACGTGGCCAGGGTGGCGCGGCTGCGCGAACAGGGCCGCATGCGACCGGCGGGCCTCGCCGCTGCCCCTGAGTGAAGCGAGCAGGGCCGCATGCGTCAGGCGGGTCTGGCTGCGGCACCTGAGTGAACGGACCGGATGCCCAGGATTCCGGACAGCTCGAACAGGGGAGCGGGTCCGGGGCGGGCCGGTCCGTGAGAGTCGGGGGCATGGCAGAAATCTCCTCCTCCCCGCCCGGCGTGCTGACCTTCCTGGCCCACCGCTGGCCCACCTTCGCCGGCCTGGCCGCCATGGCACTGGCCGTCCTGGACGACCAGGACGGCCGCAGCCAGGCCCTCGTGGTGTTCCTGGCCGCCCTCATCTACCTCGGCACCGCGCTGGTCGGCAGGCCGGGAGTCGTGTGGATCCTGTTCGGCGCCGCCGTGGCGGGGGTGACGGTGGTGCGGGTGCTGGACGGTGAGTTGTGGACGGTGCTGGTCGCCGCCGGGGTGGCCGTTATCGTGCTCAGCCTGGTGAGCGACCTGCCGCGCGGGCCCAGGCTGGCGGCCGTGCAGATTCCGCTGATGCTGGTGTTCGGGGCGGCGGCGCTGGTCGCGGTGAGCCTGGATCCGGTGCTGGGCGCGTGGCTGGTGGCGGTGGCGCTGATCGGGCATGCGGTGCAGGACGTGATCGTGTGGCGGAGCGGCAAGGTGGTGGCGCGGTCGCTGGCCGAGTTCTGCGCCGTGCTCGACTTCACCCTCGGCATCGCGATCGTCATTCTGCAGTTCGTGTGAGGTGGCGGCGCCGACACTACGATGAGGGCCGTGGCGCCGATCCGACGTGAGCCGTAGCGACGATGGCCGTGAGCATGCACGACGTGGCTCGCGCGGCCGGCGTCTCGCAGCGGACGGTCTCCAACGTCGTCAACGACTACGCCTACGTCCGCCCCGAAACCCGGCAGCGCGTGCTCGACGCGATGGCGGAGCTCGGTTACGTGCCCAACGCCGCCGCGCGGAGCCTGCGCGCCGGGCGTACGGGGCTGATCGCGCTCGTCGTCCCCGACTTCAGGGCGCGCATCTTCGCCGACCTGGCCGGTCCGGTGGTGCGGGAGGCCGAGGCGCTCGGCTACACGGTGCTGATCGAGCTGACGGAGTCGGAGCGGGAGCGCGAGATCGAGGTGCTGACGGGCGGCCGCAACCAGCTCACCGACGGCGCCATCATGATGGCCCTGTCGCTGCGGCCGGAGGACGGGGAGCGGCGCCGCGCGGATTACCCGATCGTGCTGGTGGGCGATGAGGTGCTGACGGGCGACGTGCGGCACGTCGCGATCCCGAACCGGGAGGCGGCCAAGGCGGTGGTGCGGCATCTGGCGGGCCTGGGCAGGCGGCGGCTGATGTTGCTCGGGTACGCCCCGGCGGAGCATCAGACGGGGCGGATGCGGTTGCGGGGGTTCCTCGAAGGGCTGGCGGAGGCCGGGCTGACGGCGCAGGAGGAGCTGCTGGTCGAGGCGGGGTGGACCAGGGCGGAAGGGCAGCGGGCGATCGAGGAGCACCTGGACGCGCGGCGGTCGATGCCCGACGCGATCTTCGCGATGAACGACTCCCTGGCCCTCGGCGCGCTGCGGGCGTTGCAGGCCCGCGGGGTGCGGGTGCCGGAGGAGGTGGCGCTGGTGGGGTTCGACGACGTGGAGGAGGCCAGGTACTCGACGCCGTCGCTGACCACGGTCTCGCCGGACGTCGAGGCGCTGGCCAGGAACGCCGTCGCGATGTTGCACGAGCAGATCAGCGGCAGGCCGGCCGGGCGCGGGCCGCACGTGGTGGTGGACTTCGAGCTGAAGGTACGGGAGTCCAGCCGATGAGGGGTGTGACACACTTTGCTACGTAGCAAAAGGCATGGCGCGAAGGGTGTGAGATGGCGACCTCTGAAGTCCCCCGACCGGAATATCCCCGCCCCCAGATGGTCCGCGCGGACTGGCTGAACCTCAACGGGCCGTGGCAGTTCGAGATCGACGCCGCCGACTCCGGCCTCGACCGTGGCCTGCGCGAACGCGAGCTGGCCACGACGATCACCGTGCCCTTCGCGCCGGAGTCCGAGCTGTCCGGGCTCGGGCACACCGACTTCATGGAGGCCGTCTGGTACCGCCGCACGGTGACGATCCCGGCCGATTGGGCCGGCCGCCGCACGCTGCTGCACTTCGGCGCCGTCGACCACGACGCCACGGTATGGGTGAACGGCACGGAGGTGGCCCGCCACCGTGGGGGCTTCTCGCCGTTCACGGCTGATCTGTCCGACGTGGCGCGCCCCGGCGAGGACGCCACCATCGTCGTACGCGTACGCGACCCCCGCCGTGGACCCCAGGCCCGAGGCAAGCAGTCCACCAGGTACGGCAACTACGAGTGCCTCTACACCCGCACCACCGGCATCTGGCAGACGGTGTGGCTGGAGCCCGTCCCCGACGCGCACCTGCGCCGCCCCCGCATCACGCCGGACGTGGCCGCCTCCGCCTTCACCGTCGTCACCCCGCTGTCCGCCAACCGCCCCGGCACCTCCGTCCGCGTGATGGTCTCCGACCCTGACGGGGTCGTCGCCACCGCGACCGTCCGCGCCGACGTGGACCTCGCCCCCTCGCTGCGCCTGCGACTCCCCGGCGACCGGGTCCGCCTGTGGGAGCCGGGCGACGGCTTCCTCTACGACGTCAGGATCGAGCTGCTCGACGCCGGCGGCGCCGTCACGGACGCCGTGGACAGCTACGCCGGGCTGCGTTCCATCGCCATCGACGGCAAGCGCGTGCTCATCAACGGCCGCCCCGTCTTCCAGCGGCTCGTGCTCGACCAGGGCTACTACCCGGACGGACTGATGACCGCGCCGTCCGACGCCGCCCTGCTGCGCGACATCGAGCTGTCGGTCGCCGCGGGCTTCAACGGCGCGCGCCTGCACCAGAAGGTGTTCGAGGAGCGGTTCCTCTACCACGCCGACCGGCTCGGCTACCTGGTGTGGGGCGAGTTCGGCGACTGGGGCGCGTTCGACGGGCGCGAGCAGCACCCGACCGCGTCCTTCGTCACGCAGTGGCTGGAGGTGCTGGAGCGTGACTACTCGCACCCGTCGATCGTCGGCTGGTGCCCGCTGAACGAGACCTTGCAGGTGATCGACGATCAGATCGCCCAGCTCGACGACGTCACCCGCGGCCTGTTCCTGGCCACGAAGCTGGCCGACCCCACCAGGCCCGTCCTCGACACCTCCGGCTACAGCCACCGGGTGCCCGAGACCGACGTGTACGACTCGCACAACTACGAGCAGGAGCCTGCGGCGTTCGCCGGGCAGTTGAGCGGCCTCGGCAAGGACCGGCCCTTCGTCAACGCCGCCGGTGACCGGCCCATCTCCGTCCCTTACCGTGGGCAGCCGTACTTCGTCAGCGAGTACGGCGGCATCTGGTGGAACCCCGAGCTGGCGGGCACCGAGCAGGACGCGGCGCGGGTCGGCTCCTGGGGGTATGGGCAGCGGGTGCGGGACGAGGAGGAGTTCCACGCCCGGTTCGCCGGGCTGACCGGGGTTTTGCTGGACGATCCGGACATGTTCGGGTACTGCTACACGCAGCTCACCGACGTCTTCCAGGAGGAGAACGGGATCTACCGGTTCGACCGCACGAGCAAGCTCGACGTCGGACGCGTCCGCGCGGTCCAGACCCGCCAGGCGGCCTCCGAGCGCTGACCGCGTCCGGAACGCTGACCGCGTCCGGAACGCTGACCGCGTCCGGAACGCTGACCGCGTCCGGAACGCTGACCGCGCCCGAGCACAGGGCTCACCTGAAGGCGTCGCGCAGTTCGCCGATCGAGGCCATCTCGGTGACGAACCCGAACCGCCCCGCGCGCATCTGCCTGGCCCCGTCCAGGAACGAGCGCAGGGCGAGCCGGGACAGCGCGCCGCCGATGCTGACCCGCCGCACGCCGATCCCGGCGAGCTGCTCCAGCGTGATGGCCGGGTCGGCGAAGCCCATCACGACGTTGACGGGCCTGCCGACGGAGGAGACGACGGCCCGCATCTGGTCGAGCGTGCGCAGGCCGGGCGCGTACAGGACGTCCGCGCCCGCCTCCTCGAACGCCTGCAGCCGCCGGATCGTGTCGCCGAGGTCGCCCACCCCGTACAGCAGGCTCTCCGCCCTGGCGGTCAGCAGCAGCGGGACGGGCAGCGCGCGGGCGACCTCGACGGCGGCCCGCACCCGTTCGACGGCCGGCCCGAAGTCGTAGATCGGGGTGCGCCGGTCGCCGGTGGCGTCCTCGATGGAGGCGCCGACCGCGCCGTGGGCGCAGGCGTCCGCGACCATCCGGGCGGCCTCGGCGGGGTCGTCGGCGTAGCCGTTCTCCAGGTCGGCGTTGACGGGCAGGTCGGTGGCCGCGCTGATCAGGCGGCAGTTGTCGAGGATGTCCTGCCGGTCGGCGCGGTGCCGGCCGAGCAGGTTGGCGACGCCGAGGCTGGTGGTGGCCAGCGCCTCGAAGCCGAGGTCGGCCAGGAGCCTGGCCGTGCCCGCGTCCCACGGGTTCGGCAGCAGGAGTGGCTCCGGTCGTTCGTGCAGTGCGCGGAAGCGGGCCGCTCTGGCCATCTGATCCGTCATGGGCCCACTGTCGCCAGCGCTCCCCGATCGGTCAAATGCATAGTCGGGATAAATCCCATCAGGAATACTGATGGATGTGACGCTCGAAGAGCTGGAGACGTTCCTCTGCATCGCCCGGGTGGGCGGGTTCACCGAGGCGTCCAGGCGGCTGAACAGGTCGCAGCCCGCGATCAGCCGCCGCGTCCACGAGCTCGAACGGTCGCTGGGGGCGGCGCTGTTCGAGCGGTCGGGGCGGCAGGTGGCGCTGACCGAGGCGGGCCGGGCGCTGCTGCCGCACGCGGAGGCCGTGCTGGCGTCGGTGCGCGACGCGCAGCGGGCCGTCCACGACACGCGCGCCGACGCGGGCGCCCGCACGCTGAGCCTGGCGATCGTCGGCACGCTGGCCGACTCGCACATCGTGGACGCGCTGCGCACCTTCGAGTCGCGCTTCCCTCAGGCCGAGATCGAGCTGCGCACGGCCACCAGCCGCGAGGTGAGCGCCCTCGTCCGCACCGGCGAGGCGACCATGGGCCTGCGCTACTTCCCCGACCAGGATCCGAAGCTGGAGTCGATCCCCCTCGGCGCGGAGCGGCTGCTGGTCGTGGTGCCCGCCTCCTACCCGGTCACCGCGTCCCGCCTGCCCGACCTGCGGGTCTTCGAGGGCGAGCGCTGGCTGAGCTTCCCGCCCGAGCGGGGCCGCGCCGACTCCTACGGCCACCTCCTGGAACGGCAGCTCGCCGCCGCCGGCCTGACGGAGCCCGCGATCACCCGCATCGACAGCCTCACCGCGCAGCGGCGGCTGGTCGAGGCGGGCTTCGGCATCGCGCTCATGCCGACCAGCAGCGTCCGCGAGGAGCTGCGGCTCGGCAGCCTGCGGGCGATCGAGGTGGCGAGCCTGGACGCCGGCCTGCCGGTGGTCGCGATCCTGCGGCGGCGCGGCCACCGCGGCCCGCTGGCGGAGTCCTTTCTGAGCCTGCTCAAGGAGCACACGCCCGAGCTGCTTACCTGGTGACGCGGACGCCTTGCCTGGTGACGCGGACGCCGTCGAAGTCGACCGCCGCCCGGCCCGTGACGAGCTGGACGGAGCCTGGCCCGGTGATCGGGCTCGGATCCGTCACCGTGACCCGGGGCGCGGGGTCGTCGCCGACGAAGGCGCGCAGCTCCGCCCCGCGCAGCTCGACCCTGAACTTGACCGGGCCGGTGACCGCCGGGCCCGTGCCGGTCGCGAGCACGCCCGCGCCCGCCTTGTAGATGTCCACGGAGCCGTTGGGGCGCAGGTAGACGAGGTAGCCGGACTGCGTGTAGGAGTCCCCGGGGGCGGCCGTGCGCACCTGGACGCCGCCGAACGCGGTGGAGGTCGCGAGCGTGCGGAAGTCGAGGCTGGTCTCGACCGTGCCGTCCTCGATCGTCAGGCCGTTGACGACGGTGCGCCAGCCCGTACGGGTCGTGTCCTGCTGGCGGTAGACGCCGCCGGTGACGCTCCACGAGCCGTCCACGGCGGTCCACGCCTGCGACGGCGCGGAGAAGCCGTCGCGGAAGACGACGCCCTGGGCGTCCGGCACGATGGTCAGCGGGAGGGTGTCCAGCTCGGTCGTGCCGCTGGTGCGCACCGTGCGGACGGTGATCGGGCACGATCCGGGCAGCGTCGTCTCCCGTACGGTGACCTGCGCGGCGCCGGTGGTGGTGACGTCGCCGGTCAGGCAGGGGCCCGACACCGTCGCCTCGCGGATGGTCCGCCCCGAGAGCCGCACGTCGAGCCGCGTGCCCGCGACCGCCTCCGTCGTGCTCAGCGAGGCGGTGACGAGGTTCTTGCCCACGTCGGAGCGGGCCGCGGCGGCGACCAGGCGGGCGGCGTCGCGCCGGGTCAGCACCCGCTTCCTGACCAGGGCCGTAGTGGTCTTGGTGACGTGGGTGACGAAGGCGCGGTGGCTGTCCCACTGCTCGCCGGCGCGCAGGCGGTCGGCGACCGTGCAGCCGGTGCCGTCGCCGGGGTTGGCGACGTGGGTGTCGCGGTCGCCGATGAAGACGTGCGCCCGCTCGTCCGAGCCGACGCACGCGTCGTCCACCACCCTGATGTCGTACGCCAGCGGCCCCGCCGCCTTGAGGTCGAGCACCTGGAGCGTGCGGCTGCCGCCCGCGACCTGCGCGGACGACGGCCACAGGGCCGCCGAACCGGCGCCGGACCAGCGGATCTCGACGCTGCGGCCGTCGCGGTTGACGACGACGCCCGAGACGCCGACGGCCTCAGACCGAGAGCCGACCACCACGGCCCGGTCGCCCGGCGCGCCTTCGGCCGATGCGCCTTGGTCGGACCTGGCGCGCCAGTCGGCTGAAGCGCCTGCGTCCGGCGTGCCTGCGTCCGGCGTGCCTGCGTCCGGCGTGCCTGCGTCCGGCGTGCCTGCGTCCGGCGTGCCTGCGTCCGGCGTGCCTGCGTCCGGCGTGCCTGCGTCCGGCGTGCCTGCGTCCGGCGTGCCTGCGTCCGGCGTGCCTGCGTCCGGCGTG